>JAYQUR010000210.1:0-6353 GCA_038148075.1 Alphaproteobacteria bacterium
TCGTTTTTGTGTATAAGAGACAGCTCTAAAGCGATCGGCAGCCATCCTCGGCGCAGCCTGAGGCGGGCATGAAAAAGGCGCGGGCGGCGAGCCGCCCGCGCCCTCGTCCATCTATGACTTTCGCTATTTCAGACCGTCGAGATCGGCCAGTACCTGTGCCGGATGATCGGCGGGCGTTACCTCGTCATAGGACGCCGCGACCGACCCGTCTGGGCCGATCAGAACCGATTTGCGCGGCGAGCGCGGGCTGTCCGCATCGGAAACGCCATAGGCGATCGACACGGCACCGTCGGCGTCGCTCAGCAGGTCGTAGGGAAAGTCGAATTTCGTGCGAAATGCGCCGTTGTCGACCGGGCTGTCATAGCTGACGCCGACGATCGCGCAATTTCTGTCTTCGAAGTCCTGGATTCGATCACGGAACCCGTTGCCTTCGATCGTTCAGCCGGGGGTATCGGCTTTGGGGTACCACCACAACAGGACGTAGCGGCCGGCGAAGTCGTCCTTCTTTACCGGCGAACCGTCCTGGTTGGGGAGGCTGAAATCGGGCGCCGCGGCGCCCTTGGCGATCAGAGCCATTCAGTTTCTCCGTAGGGTGAGGAAACCGGGCCGGTCTAGCGCGACGACCGGCCGGCGAACACGCATGCGTCCCTAGACGAAATCGGGCTCGCTGCGTTTGCGGCACCTGAGGCAGAGACGGTTGTGCCAGCCTTCGCTATGAAAGACTTCGCCACACGACATGCATTTCCTGTCGGAAGGCACATTGTGAGGCGCACGATAATCGGCGAGTTCGTCGTTATCGAGAATTTCCGTTTCAGACTCAGTCATTTATGTGTCCCGTTTTATTGGCACCGACGATCGGTCGGCGCTCCCATCCACACAGTTTCGACGCTCTCTTTTGGCTCGCGCTTCCTCCCTCGGCGGACAGGCCCGCCGTCGCGCGTGCGGAGCGTGGAAGATAGATAGAGCGCCTTAGCCGCCATGTACATCTCTATTTTTAAGAAATGGTTTTCGCACCGCCGGAAGCTGGAAATCGGCTCCGGAATCGACGCTTTTTAACCCGATTTAAAGCAAGTCGCCCTACCTGTTCCCGCTCTGGTTGCATTGTTCCCTGGAGCTCGCCGCACATGTCGGACCGCACGAACGCCCCCGCCCGCACCGGTTTTCTGACAGGCCGCCTTCCTGCTATCGGCATGACCGCCAAGCTGACCGCCATGGTGACCTGTTCGGTTCTCGTGACCTGCCTTGCAGTTGGCGTCCCGAGCTATTTTTCGGCCGGCAAGCACCTCGAGGAAGAAGCGAGCCAACGCCTCGGCGCGCTCGCGACCGCCCGGGCGAACGCCATTGCAACGTATCTCGGCTCGATCCGCGAAGACGTGACCGCGCTGGCGATCTCGGCAAATGCGAGCGACGCAGCGCTTATGTTCGCATCTTCGTGGGATTCGCTGGACGGAAAGCCCGTCGACGCACTCCAGAGGGCGTACATTTCCGACAACCCCAATCCGCCGGACAAGCGTCACCTTCTCGATTCCGCCGATGACGGCACCGAATACAGCGACGTCCACTTGCAGAATCACAAGTTCTTCCGCCGCATCGTAGAGGAACGCGGATACCTGGACGTGTTCATCTTCGACCCGAAGGGCAACCTGATATACAGCGTTTTCAAGAAAGACGATTTCGCTACCAACATGAACACCGGCAAGTGGAAGGACACCGGCCTCGCCGAGGCGTTCCGCAAGGCCGCCGCGAACCCCAAGCAGGGCGCGCTGAATTTCATCGATTTCCGGCCCTACGCGCCGAGCGCCGGTGCGCCTGCCGGTTTTATTTCGGCGCCGATGATCAACGCGCGCAAGGAGCTGATGGGCGTCATCGCGATCCAGATGCCGATAGACCGCATCAACGCCATCATGGACGACTATGCGGGACTGGGAACGACGGGCGAGGCGGTTATCGTGGGCAACGACCTCCTCGCCCGCAACGACACGCGCCACAACGGGGACGCCATCCTTAAACGCAGGATCGAGACCGAACCGGTAAAGCGGGCGCTCGCAGGCGAATCGGGTATCGCGCACGCGCGCACGGCATCGGGCAGCATGATTCTTGCGGCGTTTACGCCGCTGAATTTCGAGGGCACGACCTATGCGCTTGTCATGGGAATGGATCGGAAAGAGGTTCTCGCACCGACCGTGAAAACCCGAAACGAGATGATCCTGATCGGTCTCGTCGCGGTGGGCGTCCTCGCCGTCCTCGCATTCTTTGCGGCGCGCGGGTTCACCACCCCGATCACGCGCATGACGGGAGCGATGGAAGCGCTCGCCGACGGCGACAAAACCGTCGACGTCCCGGGACGCGCGCGCCGCGACGAAATCGGAAAGATCGCCGGCGCCGTCCAGCACTTCAAGGACAAGCTGGTCGAGAACGAACGCCTTCAGACAGAACGGGTCGAGACCGAGCGCAAGGCTGCCGCGGCCGAACAGTAAGCGGAAGCATCGCGGCGGGAGGCGGACGAACGAGCCGCGGCCGAACGCCGGGAAATGGAGACGGAAGCCGAACGGCAACGACGTCAGGAGCTTCTGGCCCTCGCCCAGTCTTTCGAGCAGGGTGTGGGGTCCGTCATCGACGCTTTGCACGGTTCGGCCGAGAATCTTCAAGAAGCCGCCGGTGTCATGAACGAAGCTGTCCAGGACGCATCCGAAAAGACGGCCGCGGTTTCAGCCGCCTCCGACCAGGCAAGCTCGAACGTCCAGACGGTCGCTTCCGCTGCGGAAGAACTGTCGGCATCGGTCCAGGAAATCAGCCGTCAGGTTACCGAAAGCGCTCGCATCGCCGCGGCGGCCGCGGAAGAGGCCGAACGCACCAACGGCGAAGTGAAAGGTCTCGCCGATGCCGCCAGCCGGATCGGCGAGGTGATCGGACTCATCAACGACATCGCGAGCCAGACCAACCTGTTGGCGTTGAACGCCACCATCGAGGCGGCCCGCGCCGGCGAAGCCGGCAAGGGCTTCGCCGTCGTCGCCACCGAGGTGAAGAGCCTCGCCGACCAGACCGCCCGCGCGACCGAAGAGATTTCGCAACAGATCGCCGAAATACAGGGCGCGACCAATGTCGCAGTCGAAGCGATCGGCGGCATCAGCGGTACCATCGCGAACATCAACGACATATCGTCGTCGATCGCCTCGGCGGTCGAACAACAGGGCGCATCGACGAACGAAATCGCCTAGAACGTCCAGCAAGCAGCCGCCGGAACGCAGGAAGTCTCGACGAACATCGGGTCGGTTGCCGATGCGACCAACAAGACCGGGATGTCGGCGGGCCACGTCGCCGTGGCGTCGCAGAAGATATTCGATCAGGCGCAGACGCTGCGCGGCGAGGTGGATCGTTTCCTTGAGAAAATCCGCGCCGCCTGATCGCCGGGGATCAGAAAGACGCCGTTCCCGGGATCGCCGCGATCGCCGCGGCGGCGACCTGGCGGTCCTGCTCGCCGGTTCCCGATCCGACGCCCACGCCGCCGATGCAATGACCATCGACCACGATGGGAAGACCGCCCGGCAGGTTGATGCGCTGCCCGTCGGTGCCCACGGCAAGCTTCATGTCGATCCCAGCTTCGAGTCCGCCGGTCGGCTGGCCGTAGCACGCAGCGGTTCGGGCCTTGCGAAGGGCAGTTTCGAGCGACATGTGGAACGCGCCGTCCATGCGGACGAACGCGAGCAGATGGCCGCCGGCATCGACGATCGAAATGCATTGCGGCTGACCCATGTCCGTCGCCTTGGCGATCCCGGCCTGGAGCGCCTTTATGGCGCCTTCGTGGGTGAGTTTGAGAGACGGTGTCGTTTCGGCCATTTGTGGAAATTCCTTGGCGGGTTGATGAATTTATCGGAGGGCCCGGCGGCGGATCGCGGCACCTGCGGCGAAGGCGGCAAGGATCGCGGCACCACCCGGTGCGGGAACGGAGGCAGCGATTTCAATCGATGTCGTGATGCTGAAGCCACCGTAGATTTCGGGCGTCGTGCCGGCAAGATCGATCGGATCGAACGAAGTTCCTGTCCAAGTCTCCGGAAATATGCTCATCGAGCCGGGCGACAGAGTCCCGCTGAACTGATTCACGATCGAAAGGTCGCTGTAGTCGATATCGATCGTGAAGACTCCGCCGGTATAGGCCGCGACCTCGTTGAACACGCCGGGGGCGACCTCCTCGAAGATGGCGGCCTCGCCGTTCCGGTATATCCGGCGCTCGCTCGTGGGACCGGATTGGAAGAGGTCGGAGACGTTGTTGTAATCCAGCGTGAAGCCGCGGATTCCGAGATGCAGGCTGCCGAGAATGCCGACGGAAGCAAGCGCTGCGGAGGCAGGCGCGGTCGCGCCGAATTGACGGGCCGGAACGTTGGAACCGACCGGCAAATCGCCGCCGGTGGCAAAATCGTAGGAATCCGGGGTCGCGAGGGCCGTGTACGGGCCGGCAGAACCGACGCTCGCATAGAAGGCGTTCATGTGGGCGATGCTGGTACGCGATACGAAATCGTGGCCGATCACGCCCTGAGCCGCGCCGCCCGGGCCGGTCGCACCGGTAAAGAGGATCGTTGCCGCCCGAGCGCCTGTCGGGAGCACGACGGCCGCCGCGACGACAACTGCAGCGAAGAATTTAAGGACCCGTCCCATTTCGTCCCCCACGAAAATTCGACTAGAGTTCCGCCGACAATAGCGCCGATGGAAAAGCGATGACAACAGCCAGACTGTCGCCGTGGCGACACGGGGCGGGAGGTCGGACTGCCGCCCTGCGTCGGGCGGCGTTCGCGGCACTCGCCGCGGGCATGCTTTCGAACTCTGCGTACGGGGCACCCTCCGTTCCGTGGAACGCCGGGGCATTGCTCGAACGCGGACTGCGCGCGCAGATACTGGATCAGGCCGTCGCCGCCTATCGTATGGCCCGACCCCGTATCGGCAATACGCGCTACGTCGCAATCATCGATTACGGCATCCATTCCTCGAAACCGCGGCTTTTCCTTGTCGATACCGAACGCGGCACGCAGGAAGCGCTTCTGGTGTCGCACGGGCGCGGCTCGGACCCCGATCACGACGGCTGGGCCGACCGCTTCTCGAACGTCGAAGGCTCGAAGATGAGTTCTCTCGGCGCCTACCTCACCCGCAACCTATATTACGGCAAGCACGGCATGTCGCTTCGCCTCGTCGGGCTGGAGGCGTCCAACGACCGGGCGCTGGAACGCGCGATCGTCATGCACGGCGCGGACTACGTCGCCCCCGGCCTCGCGAAGATGGGACGGAGCTGGGGATGCCCGGCGATCCAGCGGCGGCACGTTCCCCGGCTGCTGCCGAAGCTTGCCGGCGGCGCCTTTCTCTATATTGCACGGTGAACTCTCAGGGGGCGCCGGCCGGAGCGGGATCGGTCATGCCGTCTGCGCGCGCCTGTCGCGCGAACGGAACAGGATCAGGCACATGATCGTGACGTTGAGCACGTTCCACGCAATGCCGTTCAGGAACGCTGCGCGGTAGGACCCTGTCACGTCGAAGATCCAGCCCGATATCCAGCCGCCGAACGCCATGCCCACCAGCGTCATCATGATCAGGATGCCGACGCGCTCCGCCGCGATGCGCGCCGGCATGTATTCGCGGACGATGATCGCGTAGGACGGCACGATGCCGCCCTGCGCAAGGCCGAACATCAGCGAGATCACGTAGAGCGACATCAGCCCGTCGAACGGCAGATAGAACAGCAGCGCGAGACCCTGAAGCACCGATCCGAGCAGCAGCGTCTTCACGCCGCCGATATAGTCGGCGATGAAGCCCGACGCGATGCGGCTGAGAGCCCCGCCCGCCAGCATCAACGCCAGCATTTCGGCGCCGCGCGCGACGCCGTAGCCGAGGTCGCTGCAATAGGCGACGATGTGAACCTGCGGCATCGACATGGCGACGCAGCAGGCGATGCCGGCGATCGACAGCAGGATCATCAGCGTCCGGTTGGAAAACGGCACGGCGCGCGCAACGGCGGCGGCGGCGCCGGGCGTGCGGTTCGCCAGGGCGGCAGCGGTCGCCTCCGGGTCTTCCTTAGGCGGCGGGCGTTTCAGGGCGAGCGCCAGCGGCACCATGCCCGCAATGCAGACGAGGCCGACGACGGTATACGTCGTGCGCCATCCGTACCCGTCCATCAGCGCCTGCATCGCAAGCGGCCAGATCGCGCCGCCGACATAATTGCCCGAGGCCGCGATCGCCACGGCGAAGCCGCGGCGACGCCTGAACCAGTGCGAAATATCGGCGATCAACGGGCCGAACGTCGCTGCCGTGCCGATGCCGATCATGACGCCCTGCATCAGCGCGAACTGCCACAGCGCGCCCGTATAGGC
>JAYQUR010000211.1:0-6320 GCA_038148075.1 Alphaproteobacteria bacterium
GCATTCAACCGTTCATACCGGCGTGATGCGGGGCGGGACCCAGCTCAACATCGTGCCCGAGCATTGCCTGTTCCAGTTCGAGATCCGCTACCTGCCGTTCGAGGACCATCAGGCGTTCATCGACGACGTGAAGACGTTCGCAGAGACCGAACTGCTGCCGGAGATGAAAATGATCGACCCTGCGGCGGCGATCGAGTTCCGCGAGGAGATCGGCTTCCCCGGCCTGACCACCGACGAAGATGCCGAAGTAGCGCTGGTGTGCCGACATCTCGCGCAGGCCAACAGCAGCGCCAAGGTGTCGTTCGGAACAGAAGCGGGACTGTTCAGCGAGAGCGGTGTGCCGACCGTCGTCTGCGGCCCGGGCAGTATCGAGCAGGCCCACAAGCCGAACGAGTTCATCGCGCTGGATCAGGTCGAAAAATGCGACCGGTTCATGGATCGTCTGAAGGAGAAGGCGCGGCGAGCCTGAATTCGGCGGGGCAGGGGGCGAACGCCTATTCGATCAGTTTCTTCGATTTTTCCTGCTCGGCAACGTCCGGTTGCCATTCGCAATCCGCGCGGGCGAAGCCGCGGTCTTCGAGCTTCTCCGCGGTTTCCTCGTCGACGCGGACGACCTGTCTCTCGACGTAGAAGCAGCGGCCGTCTCGATCCCGCGAGGCGTTCTGCCGGTCGAACAGGCGGTCCGCCTCGGGCCGGCTGATCCGTCCGTCGAGATTCCGGTCGATCCGGTCGAACCGCCAATCGCCGGGTGCCGCGAACTCCGTCATGTCGAGGCGGCCGTCCTTGTTGGAGTCGAGCTGTCCGAAGCGGATTTCGGCTGACGTGCCGTCCTTGCGGTAGCCGACATATTCCGACTTTCCGACGAAGCCGTCGTCGTTCAGATCGATCGCATCGAATCGCCCGCGAATGCTTTCGAACAGTTCCGGCTTAGTTATGTCGCCGCTCTTGTCGAGATCGAGGTTCTCGAACCAGCGCTGGGCGTCGGTCTTTTCGGACTGGATATCGCGCATCTTCGCGCGGATACGCTCCATTACGCTGGATTCCGTCCGGCTGGATTGCGCGAGAACCGGGGCCGAAAAAAGGCCGGATACTGCGATCGCGCAAATGAGGGCGGCGATTCGGATGAACTTGGTCCCCCTGTTATCGAGGGCCGAAGGAAAAGGTACTGTGTAGGGCATATCCGTGTACGCAATGTTAAATACTGAACAACCAGTATGTTAAATGAGGCATCCGGCATGAGGATGGAACCCCTTCTGTTGAAGATTCCACCCGTTTTTTTCGCCCTCGCAATCCTCCTCGCGGGGCCTGCCGCCGTTCAGGCGCAGACATTGCCCGCAGGCGCCGAACGCCTTCCGTCCCCGCCCGGCGATATTTTCCGGTTGCTGGCGTCCGTCAAGCCGGGCGAATGGCGGAACATAGGCTCGCCGGCGGCGGACCCGGAATGGGGACGGGCCCGCGGCCGCGCCTGGACGTCGACCATGCCCTACGCCGCGTCCCTCGGCGGAGCCTTTCTCTACGGCGAGGGCGTCCATGGCTGGTCGAATTCGAAGAACCACCGCTATATGGACGACCTGTGGTTCTAAGATGCGAACCGGCATGCCTGGATAAACATGTACCCGGGTTCGGACATGCGGAAACTCGGCGAGGTGAGGCTCACCACGGACGGTTTCGAATCCTTCGATGGCGACCGACCCGTTCCCGTCGGCATGATGGTGCACGGTTACGAGATGAGTTCGTGGGACCCGCATCTGCAGCTTCTCCACGTCATGGAGGCGGACCATGCATATTTGAAAAACAAGGTGCCGGGGCTCGCGAAATTTCGCCGGGACGTCGACGCGCGTTCCGGCCGCCGTTCGGCGAGTCCCTGGATGTTCGATCCCTGGAACCGCCGCTGGCATCGCGTTCGAACGCCCATGCGATCGCCAAGATCCGGCGTCGGCTACGTGGTGATCTATCTTCCCGACACGCGGGAGATCTTCCATTACAGCAACCGGCGTGTCGGGTTTTACGATCCGTCCGCGAACCGATGGCGCGTCGCCAGGCCCGGCGGCCCGGCGCCGATGTTCGGTATAGATCCCACGGCGTGTTACGACGCGCGGCGCGACCGCATCTATATCGGCGGCGGCAAGTACCCGGTAGCCGAGAGTAGCAACGCGCTCTGGATATTCGACGCGAAGGCGGAACGCTGGATCGACCCGCGGCCCGCCGGTTCGCCGGGCGGGAATTCGTATGGAACGAACGTCGCGATCATGAATTGCGATTCGTCTGCCGACCGGGTCGTACTGATCCGCCACCGAGAAAGTTCGCGCGGCGTCCACGTCTACGACCCGGGGCGGAATGCATGGTCGAGCGACAAACGCCCGCTGCCGCCGTCCTGGCCGACAAGAGCGGTTTCGAGCGGTTTCCATCACCCCGGAAACGGTCTCCATTATGTGTTCGCCGCCGGAGACAGCGAAGACAACGGCACGATGTTCGTCTTCCGACTCGATCGGTGAGCGTTCCGCGGGCGGGGCATTGTGAAAGAGGCTCGGCGCGGGCTATACGCAGTCTATGAGCATTAGTGACCTTCTTCCGCCCGGCACCGGCGATCTCGTCGGGAAGCCGGTCAGGCGGCTCGAGGACGACGCCATGCTGCGCGGCGCGTCCGCGTATCTCGACGACATTCGCATAGACGGGGAAATCCACGCTGCATTCGTCAGGTCGGTCGAGCCGCACGGCGAGATATCGGCGCTCGACGTCTCCGCCGCGATTGCCGTTCCCGGCGTGATCGCCGTTCTGACGGGCGACGATTTGCAGGCCGACGGTATCGGCGGCATTCCCTGGGAGATCAGGCCGCCGGTCGACGGCATCGATCCAGCGACGGTTATCGAGGCCGGCGACCCGTCGCTTGTGGAGCCGCAGCCGGCAATGGCGCGCAAGCGGGTTCGATACGTCGGGGAAATCGTGGCCATGGTCGTGGCGGAGACGCCGCATGCCGCCAGGGACGGTGCCGAGCGGGTCGCGGTCGACGTCGATGCGTTGCCCGCCGTCGTCGACGTCCGCGACGCCATCAAGCCCGGCGCGCCCGTCGTCGATCCAAGGTTTCCCGACAATATCTGTGTCCGCGTCGTATTCGGCGACAAGGAAGAAACGGACCGCGTGTTTGCGAAGGCCGCCCACGTCGCCTCCGTCGAGCATGTCCAGAACCGCGGCGTCGGCGCGCCGATCGAAACGCGCGGCTATATCGGCGCGTGGGACGCAGGCGCCGAAAAGTTCACGCTGCATGCCACGGCCGGAAAGCCGCACCCTGTCCGCAACACGCTTGCGAAATTCTGTTTCCGGTGCGCGCCCGAGAATATCCGCGTGCTCGTGCCGCGTCTCGGCGGGGGGTTCGGCGCAAAGAACGTCGTCTATCCGGAGGAGGTGCTCGTCCTGTGGGCGGCTCGGCGGCTCTGCCGGCCGGTACGATGGATCCAGGACCGGTCCGAATCCTTCGTCAGCGACGTGCACACCCGCGATCTGGTCTCGCGCGCCGAATACGCCTTCGATCCCGACGGCCGTATTCTCGCGATGCGGGTGATAAACGACGGGAATCTCGGCGCCTATCTCGCGCCCCGCGCGGTCAACCCGGTCCGGAACTCGATCAAGATCGCGCCGTCCGTCTACGACGTACCGACAGGGTATTTGGAGGCGCGGGGCGTCTTCACGAATACCGTTCCGACCTGTCCCATCCGGGGCGCGGGGGAACCGGAAGGACAATATTCTCCGGAGCGTCTTATGGACGTCGCCGCACGGCAAATGGGCATCGATCCAACCGAACTGCGCCGCCGCAATCTGATAGAACGCGATCGGCTGCCGTATCGGACGGTGACGGGCCTCGCCTACGACTCCGGAGACTTCGCGTCCAACCTGGAGCGCGCGCTCGCGCTGTCGGACCGTCCCGGCTATGGAGCGCGATGCGAGGCCTCCGCGAAAGCAGGCCGACTGCGCGGCTTTGCGCTGTGCAACACGATAGAAGCCCTCGGCTTCGGCCTCGACGAAGAGGCGGATATCCGCTGCTTGCCTGACGGACGGATCGAGCTTCGCATCGGCTCGATGTCGAACGGGCAAGGTCACGACACCGTCTACGCACAGATCGTCGCGGGAAAGCTCGGCCTTCCGGTCGAAACGGTCCGGGTCATCCAGGGAGATACCGACGATATCGCCTATGGCACGGGCACCGGCGCATGCCGGTCCCTGATCGTCGGCGGTTCGGCCGTGTCGGTCTCGACCGACGGCGTAATCGAGAAGGGCCGCCAGGTGGCCGCCGGGCTTCTGGAATCCTCCCCCGTCGATATGGAGTTTTCGGGCGGAACATATCGCGTGGCCGGAACGGACAGGACCGTATCGTTCGCCGAGGTCGTCGCACGCGCCGACGGGATTTCCCATGTCGACCGCTTCATGCCGGGCGATTTCACCTATCCGAACGGCACGCATTGCTGCGAGGTGGAAGTCGATCCGGAAACCGGGGCCGCGCGCGTCGACCGCTACGTGATGGTCCACGACTGCGGAACGCCGGTGAATCCGTTGCTTGTGGAGGCGCAACTCATGGGCGGAGTGGTGCACGGGCTCGGCCAGGCGTTTTCCGAACATGTCGTCTACGACCGGGAGTCGGGGCAGGTCCTGTCGGGATCGTTCCTCGATTACGGATTGCCGCGTGCCGACGACATCCCGGCACCCGACCGTTTCGTCTGCGAGCTTAACCCCAATCCGACATCCACGAATCCGCTCGGCGCAAAAGCCGTCGGCGAGGCGGGCGTCGCGATCGCCCCGGTCCTTGCGGTAAATGCGGTCGTCGATGCGCTCAAGCCATGCGGAGTCGCCGATATTTCGATGCCGATGACGCCTGCGAAAATTTTTGCCAGCATAGACCGGGCGAAAAGCGAATAATCCAGGCAGGAGAGGGGACGAACGATGCCGCTATTGATCAATAACGACGTGACTGCGCGTGTCCTTAAACCCGATGAGGCCATCGACGTCATGGAAAGCGCCTTTCGGCAATATGCCGAAGGGATGGCAATGTTTCAGACGCGGACGGACATGTGGTCGCCGACGGCTGCGCAGGGAGATTACTATCGCTGGGGATCGCTGATCGGCGCGATCGCGGACTGCTGATCGATACGTCGAACGGCGAGCTTATCGGCATGCTGAACGACGGCATCATCCAGCACGAGCGCGTCGGCGCGACGACCGGCGTAGGAGTGAAGTACCTGGCGCGCGAGAATTCCCGGGTCGTCGGCATGCTCGGCTCTGGCGGCATGGCGAAATCGTATCTGCGGGCCATCAAGGTCGTGCGCGATATCGAGGAATGCCGCGTCTTCAGCCCGACCCTCGAAAACAGGGAACGGTTCGCGAAGGAAATGTCTGAGGAGCTCGGGATTCGGGTGGTTGCCGTCGACGACAAGGAGGCGGCGATGGCGGATGCCGATATTGCGGCGCTCTGCACCGATTCGCGCGTGCCGATCTTCACCGCCAACATGGTGGGGATGCTCAAGCCGGGCGCGTTGATCGTCAACGTCCGCCATGACGAAATCGACGGCGAAACCTACGATGCCTGCGACCGCGTGGTCATCACGTCGAACAACAAGTTGAACGACTTCGTGATGGGTTCCGAGGAAGACCGGAACCGCCGGCCGATGGACAAGCATTACCGGCGCCGCTATGTCGACACGACGTTCGAGGAACTGCCGCCGATCACGGCCGGTCAGGCGCCGGGCCGGCAGAACGACGACGAACTGATCTTCTTTCACAATATTTCCGCGGGGATTCAGTTCGCGGCGGTCGGGCGGCTCGTCTACGAACGTGCGAAGGAGCGCGGGCTGGGTATGCCGCTACCGATAGACTGGTTCCTCTAGGACATTCGTAACTGAAGGTTGTATCCCTTCGAATCGCCCAGCGTTCGGCGGGACGGGACAACGGCGCATCGATCCCTGAAGTACGGGTAACGCGACGTCTCGGACCTTAGGTTAGGTGTCTAACTATTTGACACCCGACAGGGGTATCGGCAGTATGGCGCGCGAAAAAAAGCGGCTGGGTAATTCAACCCGACCCACGTCTATCACAGGCTCACAACGGAGACCAAAATGAAGAAGATTGCTATCGGAATCGGCGTCATCGCCGCGGCAGCGGCGGCTACGACGGCGTCCGCCAAGGATACGCTGACGGCGGTTACGGCGTTGCAGACCAACAATGCGATGTCGCAGAGCTTCCTGACGACTTTCATGGGGCCGCTGAACAAGAAGGCGGCCGGCAAGGTCAAGATCAGCTACATCGGCGGCCAGGAAGTCGTCCCGCCGCGCAAG
>JAYQUR010000212.1:0-6309 GCA_038148075.1 Alphaproteobacteria bacterium
CGCGAGGCCCTCATCGAGGAAGCGCAGCGCGGCGTTGTATTTCGGCCGGACGAGCCGGTCGACGATGCGCCCGGGCTGGTCGGTGCAGATGCAGACGGTGAGGCCCGCTTCCTCGAACATCGCCTTGGCCGCCGCGATGGCGGTCGCGTCGCTGGCAGGCTGGCGGACCAGTTCGATCAGCGCCGACGGCGGATCGTCGCCGTTCCGGTAGCGCGCGAAGCCGAGCACGTTGGAGCCTTCCTCGCCCGCGTTCTCGCCGGTATGGACGCCGAGGCTTTCGGTGCCGAGTTCGACCAGCACGGCCGTGCGGCCGTCGTCCGCCTTGACGGTTGCGGGCGGCGCGCCCAGATAGAGCAACACGTCGCCGCCCGGCGCCGCGCCGTCGAAGAAAGCATCGCCGTCGGGGAAGGAGCGGCTGACGCCGTTGCGGATGATCTCGTACGTCATCGCTTCAGCCCCCGTACATGCCGCTGCCTGCATAATCGAAGAAGCCGGCGCCCGACTTTCTGCCGAGGCGCCCGGCGGCGACCATGCGGCGCAGCAGCGGCGGCGCGGCGGCGCGCGGATCGAGCGTGATCGGATAGAACGCCTCCGACAGGCGAATCTGGGTATCGAGGCCGATCAGGTCGATCAGCTCAAGCGGTCCCATGCGGTAGCCGAGCCCCGCCTTGATCGCGTTGTCGATGTCGGCGGGCTCGGCGACGCCCGCCTCGACGGCGCGGATGCAGTCGTTGTTGAACGGCACCAGAAGGGCGTTGAGGATGAAACCGGGCTTGTCCTGGGTCTTCACGGGGATCTGGCCGGCGGCCTCGGTCCATGCCCAGGCAGTCTCGAACGTCTCGTCCGACGTGTTCACGCCGGGCGACATCTCGATCAGCTTCATCAGCTGCGCGGGCAGGCAGAAATGCATGCCGACGACGCGGTCCTGACGGTCGCAGCCCGACGCAATCTCGGTGATCGAGAGCGTCGAGGTGTTGGAGGCGAAGATCGCGTGGTCGGGACAGATGCCATCGAGCTCGCCGACGAGCTTCTTCTTGACCGAAAGTTCCTCGAACACGGCCTCGATCACGAGGTCGCAGGCGCCGAGGTCGCCGAGATCGGTCGTCGGACGGAGGCGCGCCATCGTCGCATCCTTGTCCTCGGCGGTCATCTTGCCGCGTTCGACGGACTTCCCGAAGAACCCGTCGGTCTCCTTGCGTGCCCGGTCGAGCCCTTCGCTCGCGGTGTCGAAGCAGACGGTCTCGAAACCCGCCCGTGCGGCGACGATGGCGATGCCGGCGCCCATCGTTCCGCCTGCGCCGCAGACGCCGACGGTCCTGATATCCGTGCTCATTTCTCGCGAAAGCTCCTGCCGATGAGCTGGCGATGCACCTGATTGGTGCCTTCCCAGATCTGGGTGATCTTGGCGTCGCGCATCAGGCGTTCCACCCGGTAGTCCATGCAGTAGCCGTAGCCGCCGTGCATCTGCACGGCCTCGGTCGTCATCCGCATGGCGAGGTCGGAGGCGCGCATCTTCGAAATCGAGGCTTCCATGCCGAAATCGTCGACGTCGTCCTCGACGAGCCCGCCGACGTAATCGATCCACGTCTCGAGCATGGCGAGGTCGCTGGCGAGGTCGGCAATCGTGAACTGGTTGCCCTGGAACTCGATGATGCGCCGGCCGGACTGCTCGCGCTCGTTCATGTAGGCGATCATGTCCTTGAAGGCGGCGCGGGCGATTCCGCGGGCGTGGGCCGCGACCGACGGACGCGACTTGTTGAGCGAGGCGAGCAGCAGCGCGAGGCCGGTGCCGGGCTCGCCGATCAGGTTCGCGCGCGGTATGCGGCAGCCCTCGAACGACAGCGTCGCCGTCGACGACGCACGGTGGCCCATTTTCTCTTCCTTGCGCAGCACGTGGAAGCCGGGTGCGCCCTTTTCCAGCACCACGGCGCTGATGGCGCCGCGCGCATCGTCGATCTCCGACCACTTGCCGAACAGCAGGATCAGGTCCGCCTCGTCGCCGCTGGTAATGAAGGTCTTACCGCCGTCGATGACGATCTCGTCGCCGTCGGGCGTGAAGCGCGTCTTCATGCCGGTCGCGTCGGAACCGGCCGACGGTTCGGTAATGGCGAGCGAGGCGAGGCCGCCTTCGGCGATGCGCGGCAACAGGCGCGTCTTCTGTTCCTCGCTGGCGTGATCGATGACCGGTCCCATCGCGTGATAGTTGGTCGCGTAGATGATGCCGGTCGACGCGCAGGCCTCGGAGACGATCGAGACGCATTCGAGATAGAGCGAATAGCGCATCGGCGCGCCGCCATATGCTTCCGGCACGAAGATCGCGTTGAGGCCCAGCTCGTTGAGCGCGTTGACGCTGTCCCACGGAAACTCGCCCGAGCGGTCGTATTTCTCCGCACAGGGCGCGATGACGTCGTCGGCGACGCGCTGCACCTGTTCGAGAACGAGCCGTTCGTCCTCTGCCCAGTCGCGCCGCCGGGCAATCTGATCGAGAATCGTCATCGGTGGGTCATTCTAGTGGTTCATCCCCTGGCCGCCGTCGATGTATATCGTCTCGCCCGTCAGATAGGGAATCGCGCCCGTCATCAGGCTCGCGACCAGCTTCGCGACGTCTTCGGGCGTGCCCGGCGCGCCGGTCGGAATGCGCCCGGCCAGCCATGTCTTCACTTTCTCGCGGGCGAGATAGTCGCTGTTGAGGTCGGTCGCGATATAGCCGGGCGCGACGTTCATCACGCGGATGCCGTCCTTCGCCCATTCGACGGCGAGGCAGCGCGTGATCGCGCCGACGGCGGCCTTCGACGCGCAATAGGCGAGATTGTCGGGCACGCCCATCTTGTCGAAGAACGAACCGATATTGACGATCATGCCGCGCGTTTCGCACAGCATCGGATAGGCCTCGCGTGACGCCAGCATGACGGCGGTCGCGTTCAGCGCCATGACTTTCTCGTAGTCTTCCGTCGCGAGAGCCGCGCTTTTCGCCGTGATGTGAAATCCGGCGTTGTTGACGAGCCCGGCGACCGGCCCGGCCGCTCCGATGTCCGCGAACGCGGCTTTCAACGCCGCTTCGTCCGTCAGGTCGCAGGCGATGCCGCGCCCTGCCGGGGTCTCGCCCGAGCGTGAGACCGACACCACGTCGTAGCCCGCCTCGTCGAGCGCGACGGCGATGGCCGCGCCGATGCCCCGGCTGCCGCCGGTGACGATGACCTGTCCCGTTGCCATGCCGTCAGCCATCCTTGAAATCCGGTTTGCGTTTTTCCTCGAACGCCGCCATGCCCTCGGCCGAATCGTTCAGCCGATAGGCGAGGGTGGAGAGATCGGCTTCGATCTTGAGGCCCTCCGTCAGCGGCGTGTCCAGCGCGCGGGTGATGGCGCGCCGCGCGAATTCGAGCACCGGCAGGCTGTAGCCCGTGAACGCCGAGGCGAACCCGATCCCCGCCTCGACCGGATCGCCGTCGACGATCCGCGAGACCAGCCCGATGCGCTCGGCTTCCGCGGCATCGACCGTGCGTCCCGTCATGACGATCTCCAACGCGCGCGCCTCGCCGACAACGCGCGGCAGGCGTTGCGTGCCGCCGTAACCGGGAACGAGGCCGAGCTTCACTTCCGGAAGGCCCATCTTCGCATTCGCCGTCGCGAGGCGGAACGTGCAGGCCAGCGCAAGCTCCAGCCCGCCGCCGAAGGCGTAGCCGTTGACGACGGCGACCGACGGAATCGGCAGCGTATCCAGCTTGGCGAAGACCGACTGGCCGAGTTCCGCGCCGCGCTGCTGTTCGATCAGCGTGCGGTCGCGCAACTCCTTTATGTCCGCGCCGGCGCAGAATGCCTTGTCGCCAGCGCCGGTGACGATGAGGACGCGCGCGTCCGATGACGCGACCTCGTCGAACGTCCGGCCGATCTCGCGCAGGATCTCGAAGGACAGCGCGTTGAGCGCCTCCGGGCGGTTCAGCGTCATCACGGCGGCGTCGCCGCGGCGGGTCAGTTCGACGGCCATCACACGGCCTCCTTGTTCGTCTGGAAGCGGATCGGCAGCGGATCGATTTCGCCGCGCCGGTACATCTCGACCAGTTCGCGCTTGAGGATCTTGCCGCTGGCGGTCAGTGGGAAGGCTTCCAGGTTGAGGAAGTATTCCGGCATGTCGTACTTCGACAGGCCTTCCGCGTCGAGATGCGCGAGCGTCTCGTCCGGTCCGATGTCGCCGATGACGGCGAGGCAGACCTTTTCGCCCAACCGGTCGTCGGGCACGGGAAAAGCCGCCGCCTTCTCGATCTTCTCGCTGCGGAGCGCCAGCGCCTCGATATGCGACGGATAGATGTTGTGGCCGCCGCGGATGATGAGATCCTTCAGCCGGCCGTCGATGTGCAGGTTGCCGTTCTCGTCCATGCGGCCGAGGTCGCCGGACAGGAACCAGCCGTCGCGGTTGAAGCTGTCCTGCGTCGCTTCCTGGTTGCCGAAATAGCCGAGCATCAGCGCTGCGCCGCGGCCGGCGATCTGGCCGGTCGCGTTCGGCGCTGCCGGGATGTCCCGGTTCTCCGCGTCGACGATCAGCACCTCGTAGGCCGGGCCGCCGCGCCCGCAGGTGTGGATCCAGACGTCGGGGTCGTCGTCCGGGTGGGTGTACTGGTGCGAGGAGTTCTCGGTCATGCCGTAGATGTTCTGCGGCTTGATGCCGAGACGGATGAAGGCCTCGCACACCACCGGCGGGATCGGCGCGCCCGCCATGTAGAAGATCTGCACGTCTCCGATTTTTTCCAGCCCGGCGTCGCGCTGCGCCGAGAGGATGTCCATCGCATGCGTCGGCACGCCCATCACGTACGTCGCGCCGGTCTCGACGATCCAGTCCAGCCGGCTCATGCCCACCGGCGGCGCGTCGATGATCAGCTGGCCGCCGCAGATCAGCCACTGGCTGACGGCGACCCAGGCGATGTGGTGCGACAGCGGGCTCAGGGTGAGGACGCGCGTCGTGTGATCCAGCTTCCAGTCGCGGACCATGTCCCGCGCATTCGACATAAGGGTGTTGTCCGAGTGCATCACGCATTTCGGCGCGCCGGTCGTGCCCGACGTGAAGGCGAGATAGGCGACGCTGTCGGAATCGATGACGGGCGCGCGCGTCGGCGCTGCGCCGCTCTCGGGGAACGACTCCGGCGTATAGACTGTGTGGAGCCCCGGCAGCCTTTCGATCTCCGCTTCCAGCTTACCGGCGCCGCGGTCGGCGCCCCATCCGTCCTCGGTGATCAGCACGGCGCTGTCGAGACGCCGCAGAAGCTCGCCCACCTCGGCGCAGGTGTTCGTGCTGTGGAGCGACGGGTTGATCGTATGCCCGCCGCGCGAGCAGGCGAGGAACGCGATCACCGGCTCGATCCGGTTCGACATCCAGACCGAGACGCGGTCGCCCGGCACAAGGCCTTTTTCCTCCAGCGCGGCGGCGAAGGCGTCTACGCGCGCGGCCAGTTCGCGCCAGGTCAGCGCATTCGCGCCGTCGCGGTAGGCGATGTCGTGCGGCCGCGCTGCCGCATGCTTCGCCATCAGGCTGTAGAACGTATCGTCGGTCCACAGACCCGTGTCGTAATATTCCCGCGCCCGGGCGGGATCGTGCAGGGTGAGGAACGGACGCATGCTCAGTGCCCGAACTTGTCCGCGTCCGGCGCGCGCCGTTCGCCGAAAGCCTTGCTCAGCTCCTTCGACTCCTCGCTGTCGAGATAGTCGCGCAGCAGCAGGTCGTGCGCCATCCGCGCCAGCCCGCCGACGCCGCCGTGGCGCGCGTTGAACGCGCCCTTGATGGAGGCGAGCGCGAAGGCGCCGCGGTCGGCAACCTCGAGTGCGAACGCGCGGGTCGCCTCGGCGAGTTCGGCGTCCGGCACCATGCGGTTGATAAGGCCCATCTCGAGGGCTTCGGCGGCGGAGATCCTGATGTTGCAGTACCACATCTCCTTCGCCTTCTTCTTGCCGACGAGGTCTTCGAGGTACCAGGTGCCGTAGCCCGCGTCGAACGAGCCCATCATCGGGCCGACCTGGCGGAACACGGCGCTTTCCTTGGCGATCGTGAGGTCGCAGACCATCTGGAGGACGTTGCCGCCGCCGACCGCGAAGCCATTGACGCTGGCGATCACCGGCTTCTGCAGCTTGTCGATCGCCTCGTACATCTCCAGCGTCGGCAGGACGCCGGCATAGAGCTTGGTCTCCTCCATCCCGTCCTTGCGGCCGCCGATGCAAAAGAATTTCTCTCCCGCGCCGGTCAGCACGACGACGCGGGTTCGGGTTTCGCGACGGATGTCGTTTATGCAGTCGCGGATTTCGTGACACATCTCCTCGGTGAAC
>JAYQUR010000213.1:0-6304 GCA_038148075.1 Alphaproteobacteria bacterium
AACAAGATGTCGGCGGCGGAGAAGAAGGCCGTCTCCGACCTCGGCGTAAAGTACGAGGGCGATGCCAAGAAATTCATCCAGGAGTCGGTGGACGCCCGCAAGAAGCAGGCGGAACAGGGCATCGAAGCGATAACGTTCTCCGGCGCAGACCGGGAAAAGTGGCTCAAGGTGGCGCAGGAAGCGGGCTGGGCGAGCGTGATCGAGCGAAGCCCCAAGCACGGCCCCGAGCTCAAGAAGCTATTCACCAAGCAGTAAACCCTGTCCGCCCCGCCGGCGCGTAGCCCGGCGGGGCGCCTGAATGCCCATGAACAGCCCGGACGCTCCCGAGCCCGCCGGTCCCGCGGATGCCCTGGAAGCGATCGACCGCTTCTTCGGTCGGTTGAACAACGGACTCGGCTTTGTCGTCGCGGTTTCCATCGGCCTGTTCGCGCTGTCGATCTCGGGCGATCTCGCCATGCGCCGGCTCGGGCTCGGCAACATGCCCTGGCTCTACGAGATGATCGAGTACGTTCTCTACGGAGGCGTGTTCCTCGCCGCGCCGTGGGTGCTTCGCGAAGGGGCGCATGTCCGCGTCGACCTGCTGCTGAGCGCCCTCCCCCGGAAGGCGGCCCTGCACCTGGAAAGAGCGCTGGACGTCGCTGGCGCCGCCGTCTGCATGGCGCTCGCCTGGTACGGCTGGCAAGCGGGTCTGGAAGCCTTCGTCGGCGATTCCCGGCAGTTCAAGACTCTGGTCGTCCACGACTGGTGGCTGATGGCGATCTTTACGGTCTCGCTGGCGCTACTCGCAATCGAATTCCTCCTGCGGCTTCGCCGCACCGCGAGCGCCTTTACGGACATCGACGATCCCGCATCGAAGGCGGGGTTCTGACGATGGAGTGGCATGTCGCCCTGATCATGATGCTGGGCATCGTCGTCGGCTCGATGTTTCTGGGGCTGCCGGTTGTGATCGCCTTCTTCGCCGCCAATATCGCGGGCACCTGGATCTTCATGGGCGGCGATGCCGGGCTCTCGACGATGCCGATGGAATTCCAGCGGGCCATCGGCCGGTTTTCGCTGACGCCTGTCGCGCTGTTCCTTCTGATGGGCGAGCTGCTGTTCCACACCGGCGTCGCCTTCAGGGCGATCGGCGCCATCGACCGCCTGATATCGCGCGTGCCCGGCCGGCTCTCCGTCGTCTCCATCGTCGGCGGAACGGTGTTCTCCTCCCTGTCGGGCTCGACGATCGCCAACACCGCGATCCTCGGCAGCGTCCTGCTGCCCGACATGATGAAACGCGGCTATCAGCCGACCATCTCCATGGGCCCGATCATGGCGACCGGCGGGATTGCCATGCTGATACCGCCGTCGGCGCTGGCGGTCCTTCTCGCAAGCCTCGCCGAGCAGTCGATCGCAAAGCTGCTGATCGCCGGCATCCTGCCCGGTATCCTGATGGCGATCCTGTTCTTCGCCTACGTGGTGGGACGCTGCAGCATGAATCCGACGCTGGCGCCCTCCTACGAGGTCGAGGAACTGACGCCGCGCGAACGCTGGATGCCGTTCGTGAAATACGTGCTGCCCCTGTTCTCCATCTTCATCGTCGTCGTGGGTTCGATCTTCTTCAAATGGGCCGCGCCCACCGAGGCCGCGGCGCTCGGCTGCATCGCAGCCGCGATCGCCTGCATCTGCTATCGGGCGCTGAGCTGGCAGGCGCTGAAGAAGGCGCTGCTGGAGACCGCGAAGATCAACACGATGATCATGATCATCATCGCCGGTTCGCTTACCTTCTCGCAGGTACTCGCGGTCTCGGGCTCCGTCGACGGGCTGCTCTCGCAGGTCACCGCGTTCAACCCGACCCCGTTCGTCGCGATCATCCTGATGATGGCGGTGCTGCTGTTTCTCGGCGCGTTCATGGACCAGGTCAGCATGTTGCTGCTGACGCTTCCGTTCTTCCTGCCCTTCGCCGCCGCGCAGGGCATCGATGCGCTGTGGCTGATGGTTCTCATGCTGATCGTGATGGAAATCAGCCTGCTGACGCCGCCTTTCGGCCTGCTGCTGTTCGTGATGAAGGGCGTCGCGCCGTTCAAGACCACGCTCGTCCAGATCTACGCGGCCGCAGCGCCGTTCGTCGCCATCGAGCTCTTCGTGCTCGCGCTGCTGATCCTGTTCCCGTCGGTCGCGCTCTGGCTGCCGCAGCTGATCGATTGACGGCTATCCCAATCGGCCTTCCGGCCCCCTATAGGACCGCTCCACCCGCGCGACCCGCAGTTCGTAGTGGGAATACCAGCGCTCCTTGCCGAGCTTCTGGGCAGCCGCGTGGCGGGTATGGGCCTTCCACGCGGCGATCGCCGCTTCGTCCGTGAAGTACGCGACGGTAATGCCGAAGCCTGATTGATTCCGCGCCGTCTCGACGCCGAGACACCCGGGCTGCCTGCGCGCGAGTTCGAACATCTCGCGCGCCGTCTCGGCGTAGCCGTTGTCGCCGTCGGTGCGGCGGGCGGTGAATATCACCGCATAGTAGGGGGGCTCGGGCGTGGCGGCGAAATCATCGGCCATGGTCGTCCTCTCGCCCGGGCGGGCCGTCTCAGGTCACGGATTTGTACCAGTCGACGACCTGGCTGCCGGTCCAGAGCGCGACGTCGTCGTGCTTTTGAATCTCGTCGAGCACCTGCTCGAAATACTTGATGCGGAACGGCGTGCCCGAAATGTACGGGTGCACCGCGATAGCCATCACGCGCGCGTTGTGCTCGCCTTCCTGGTACAGCCGCTCGAAGTTGTCGATGCAGCGGTCGTAAAACTCCGCCGCCTTGTGGTGCTGGACGATCATCATCGGGATGTCGTTGAGCTCCACTGTATAGGGGATCGAGATCAGCGGGCCGTGTTCGGTCCGGACCTCGAACGGCTGGTCGTCCATCGGAAAGTCGCAGACATACTCGATCCCCGCCTCAGCGAGGTGGTCGGGCGTTTCCCACGTTTCGGTCAGGCCCGGGCCCATCCAGCCGCGCGGCGGCTTGCCGGTGAACTTCTCGATCGCCTCGATCGTGAGGCGAATGTCCTCGCGCTGGTCCTCGATCAGGTGGGTCGGGCGCTGGTGATAGGCATGGCCGAGGAACTCCCAGCCTGCATCGTGCGCGGCCTGCGCGAGCCGCGGATACTGCGTGCAGACCGATCCGTTGACCGACAACGTCGCCGGTATGCCCCGAGACGTCAGCGCCTCGTGGAACCGCCAGAAGCCGACGCGCATGCCGTATTCCTGCCACGACCAGTTGGGAATGTCCGGCAGGTGAACCTGACCGCCGGGCGGCGGCAGCACCGTCCGCGCCATCGGCTTTTCGATATCCCAGTTCTCGATATTGACGATCACCCAGACGGCCACCCGCTTGCCGTCGGGCAATTTAAGCGGCGCGCGATCCGCCATTGCGGAATAGTCGATACGGTCGCGGGTATTCATCGCCATGGGAAATCTCCGGATGCGTGAGAAAGTATCGGTCTAGAAATTACGATGCGCATCAGACGGACTCCGCCTGCGGTCGGCGATCAGTTCCCCATCAGGCTCGGCAGATACAAGGCGAGACCGGGCGCGAGGACGAGAATGATGACCAGGATGAGGTCGCACAGCAGGAACGGCGCGGCGGCGGCGGCCACCTGCCACAACGTCGTGCCTCTCACCATTCCCATCATGATGAACAACAAGAGCCCGAACGGCGGCGTGGTCGCGCTCATTTCCAGCGCCAGCAGCACGATCAGCGAGAACCATACCGGATCGTACCCGAGCTGGGTCGCGATGGGATAGAAGATCGGCACGGTGATCAGCATCATCGAGACGGGATCCATGAACATCCCGAGCAGCAGCAGCACGATGAACATCACCGCAAGAATCACGACCGCCGCAACCTCGAAGCCGGTCGCCCACTGGACGAGACCGCGGCTCGCGCCCGAGAGCGACAGGAGCTGACTGAATACTGTCGAGTTCATAAGGATGAAGAAGACCATGCCGACGACGCGGATCGAGCCGACGAGAGAGGTCTTGAACGCTTCCCAGGTGAACACACGGAAAGCGAGAGCCAGGATCACGACGCCCACCACGCCGAACGAGGCCGACTCGGACGGCGTTGCCCAGCCGAGCACGATGAAGCCGACGACCATGAACACGATCAGGCCCATCGGCATGATGTTCACGACGATCTGGTAGATCTTTTCCTTCCAGGTCGACGGCTCGACCTCGTAGGACGGCGCCCCTGCCGGGTTCACGATGAGCTGCACCGTGATCATGCCGGCATACAACAGCGCGAGCACGAAGCCTGGAAGAATACCGGCAATCAGCAGCCTGCCGACATCGACGCCCGCGATACTCGCCAGCAGCACGCCGAGGGACGACGGCGGAATGATCATGGCGAGGCCGCCGGTGCCGAGGATCGGCCCCATCGACATGGTTTTGCTGTAGCCGCGGCGCTGCATCTCGGGAACGAGGAGCGAGCCGAGCATGGCGGTATTCGCCATCGTGGAGCCGGTCAGCGTCGAGAACAGCGAGCCGCCGACGACCGTCAGATAGCACAGGCGTCCGGGGATCCGGCCCAGCAGCTTGTCGAGCGCATCGAAGACGCGGATCGCGAGCCCCGTATGAAAGAACAACGATCCCATCAGGATGAACATCGGGATCGGCGAAAGCGTGAAGCTCGTTATCAGCTGCGGCGCGTTGTCGACGACCTGGGGAATCTTGTTGTAGGCCTCGGTGAAGAATTCGCCGACGGTCTCGTAGTTTCGGACCACGAAGACGCAGGTGCCGATAATGTTCGTCACCAGGAAGGTGAACGCGACCGGAAAGCCCATCGCCATACCGGCGATGACGCAGCCGAGGAGGATGGTCCCCGCCCAGTACCACTCGAGAACCATTGCTAGACGGTGTCCTTAAGCTCGCCGAGATCGTAGGAGTAGTAGTGCCGACGTCCGAGCAGATAGAACAGGAATTCGAGCCCGACGAACGCAAAGCCGATGAACATCGGCAGGAACTGGGCCCAGTAGGGCATGTCGACGCCGCGGACATCCAGCTGACCGCTTTCCGCCGCCTCGACGAACAGCTGCCAGGAAAACCAGGCGAACAGAAACGACGCCAGTGTGCAGGTCAGATAGACGACAAACGCCAGAACCCGGCGAACGATCTGCGGGCAAATCGTGAGCAGCGCCTCGATCGCGACGTGCCCCTTCTCCCGAACCAGCCAGGGCGCGGAGAACATGGCGACGTACAGAAGCGCATACTCGACGACCGACGACGTGAACAGCGGCGGATTGACGCCGACCGTCCGCATCGACACGTCGATCACGATCATCGTGAACATGCAGGGGATGACGGCGCAGGCCAGATAGACCAGCGCCGTCACGACCTTTTCCGAAGCCTTGTCCAAGGCCTCAAACATGGAAACTAACCTTCGCTAAGTCAGGCGATGATTACTTCTTGTGGCGCGAGCCCTGAATGTCGACCTGCCATTGCGGCTTGCCCGGCTGGTACAGGAGCGGCCGCAGCTGGTCGGCATATTCGGACCGCTTCGCGAGTTCCTTCCAGATTTCGCCGTGCGCGATATCGAGATACTTCGCCGCCGCAGCGCCTTCGAGAACGATGTCCTGGGCGCCGGCCGCCTTGAGCTTCTTCTCGTCGGCAGCGCGAACCTCTTCGGTCCACAACACGGAGGCGGTCTCGTATTCGATACCGACCGTTTCGAGAATCTTCTTCTGCTCGGCGGTCATCGCCTTCCAGGCATCGAGGTTCATCGTGACGACCGTGTTGGTCTGGTAGAAGTTCGGCACCACGCGGTACTTGATGACTTCCTGCATGCCGACAGACGCGGGCTGATCGGTAAAGCCGAAGCCGTCGATCGTGCCGCGCTGGACGGCGTTGATCACTTCGCTCGACTTTATGTTGACCGTGGTCGCGCCGAGCGCCCGGAACAGCGGGCGGTAGGTGCCGGTCGCGCGCATCTTGAAGCCGGTCAGGTCCGGAATTCCGTCCTTCATGGGCGGCTTTTTGGCCAGAAACATGTGATAGGACGTCATGCTCTCGCCCCAGGCGAGGAGATGCGCACCGGCCTTCTTGGCGTAGATTTCCTGGAAGATCTTCCAGCCGCCGTTCTTGCGGATCGCCGCCGGACCGTGATTACCGGCGAGCATCGCATAGCCTTCCGGCACGGTGCCGATGTAGTACGCGGTCGGCGAATGCAGCATGTCGAACTGGCCGCGCTTCAGGGCGTTCGCCGCCTTGCGCGGCGGGACGACTTCCTGGCCGCCGATGTAGCTGATCTTGAGCTTGCCGGCCGCTTTCTTGTTGAGCGGCCCC
>JAYQUR010000214.1:0-6297 GCA_038148075.1 Alphaproteobacteria bacterium
CGCACTTTGCACCGGTTGTCATCCCGGCCTCATGCCCGGATCCAGTCCTACCTCAGCCCGCCAACCGGTCGTCCTTGTCGGCGGGGTCCTCGGTCATGCCGCCATAGAGCTTGATCAGGAGCTGGCGCAGGGTTGCGAGCTCCGCTTCCGAGAAATCGTCGGTGGCGTCGGTCTCCAGGTCGGCCGCCACCGGGATGATGCGTTCGGTCACGGCACGGCCCTCCGCGGTCAGCCCGACGATCACCGAGCGGGCGTCGTCGCCGCGCCGGCGTTCGACGAGGCCCTTGCCTTCCATCCGGCCGATCAGCCGCGACAGGGTCGAGAGGTTGATGCTGGTCAGGTCCGCCAGCGCGCCGACCGGCCGCGCGCCGCGCTGGTAGAGCGCGATCAGCACGCGCCACATCTGCACGTCGACGCCCGCCTCGTTGAGGACGGGCGTGATCCGCGCGATGAACCGCTGGCCGACGCGGTTGACCAGATAGGGGAGGTAGCTGCCGAGTTCCATCGTATTTCGCACCTTATTCCGCGGCGACCCGGTATTTTTCGAAGTTCGGCGCGACCTCTTCCATGAACTTGTGCATCTGCTCCTTCACGAGCGCGTGCGGCTTGTTGCCGACGTTGAAGTAGAGGATGCACTCCTCGATGCCCGCGGCTTCGACCTCCTTGAGCTTTTCCGTAATCTGGGCGGAGTTGCCGAGCAGCACGGAGTTCGACGACAGCTTGTCCTTCTCCATGTTGCGCAGGATCTCGTTGATCTTGAGGAAGTAGTGCATGGTCGGCGGCATCGTCGACGGGTCGTCCGGAAACGCCCGCAGCACGCAGTGCTTGAAATAGGCCATCATCGCTTCGCGGCCGACATCGTCCTCTTCCGGCGTGTCGGAAATGTGGATGAAGTAGCTGCACATCGCACGGCCCGGCTCGTTGCCCTCGGCGACGCAGTTGTTGCGGTAGCTGTCGACGGCCTTGTCGAGGCTGCCGTAGACCATCGACGCGGCGAACGGCGCGTAGATGATGTTGTGGCCCTTCTTCGCCGCCATCTTCGAAGACGTCTCAGAGAACGACGCAACGTAGAACGGGATCGGGTTCTGGATCGGCTTCGGCGTGATCGACATCTCGTCGATGTTGTAATACTTGCCGTGGTGCGACCAGAAACGCTCTTCGGTCCAGGCCTTCCACAGCACGTCCATGCCTTCCTCGAACATCTCGGCCGACTGCATGAAGTCGGCGCCGAACGGCTCGTATTCTGCCTGGTCGTAGCCGCGCCCCGTCGCGAAGTCGACGCGCCCGCCCGACAGCAGGTCGAGCGTCGCCCACGCTTCGGCGACATGGATGGGGTGATGCAACGGCAGCACGTTCACCGCCGGCGCGAAGCGGATGTTCTCGGTTTCGGGAATGATGCTGGCAAGGAGGATGTCGGGCCGGGAATTGACGCCGAGGCGGTCGAAATGATGCTCGCCGATCCAGGCGGAATGATAGCCGAGTCTGTCGGCGAGGATCGCCTGTTCGCGAATCTCGAGGACGAAGTCGCTCGCGGACCGCGGATTGTCCGGATAGTAGTTGTCGGACAGCGTGAAATAGCCGAAATCGATTGCCATGGCGTTTCTCCCTGGGCCGGTTGGCGTTGTCGTTGAGGATATTTGTATCTGCAAATAATATTATTTGCTAGTGCAAATTTAAAGGCGGTTTCGGGAGGCGCGCGCCGTACGACAGGTGTCGGAAAAATTTACGGTTCCGGAAGTGGCAAGAAATGCGGCTTCTATCGTCCGTTGAAAACAAACCGGTATTTTGCTTGGCATGAAGTTTGCTAGTAAGGGGGGATCATAAAATCGGCGGAACGGAAAATCCGCCTGAAATGGGGAACGGTATTATGAAAAATTCGCTGAAAATATTTCTGGCAGCCGCTGCCGGCTCACTGATTATCACGACGGGCGCGCAGGCGACCGTCTTCTCGTTCGACGAGTTCTTCATCAACAAGAACGGTGGCGAGATCTTCCGGGATTCGTTCAATGACGGCGTGCTTCCTCCGTCCGGCCCTGATGACGGTATTCTGGGGCCCGGCGGGACCTATTCGGTGTTCGGCGGCGGTTTCGCATCGGAGAATGCGGGCGGAAGCGGTCGTTTGCTCGTCGATTCCGCAGCCGGCGGCGTCAGCACGTCGCCGGACGGCACATCGGTCCTTTTCAATCGAGCGCGCCGTCTGCGGTCCTCCAACCCGAGCAGTTCCGCCGTGCTCGATACCGGGTCGGACTGGTCGGTCAATGCGCGCCTCGACCTGTCGATCCTGCCGGCCAACCCCGGCGAGGCCTTCGGAATCCGGGTCGAGGACTTCTCCGGTACGAACCCCAACGGCGGCAACGACCGAGCGGTCCTTTCCGTCCGCAGGTCGGGCACGACGGGCAATCTCGGCGTTTCCTTCTCCGGCCTGAACTTCATGGGCGTGCCGATAGAGACGTTCGACTTCTTCCTGCTGCAGCCGTTGCTCGACACGTTCACGACGGCGGACCAGATCGAGCTTTCGATCACGCACGGCGCGGGAGGCAATCTCCTCGATGCCGAATTCTCGCTGTTTTCGGGCGGCAGCCACCTCGTCAGCCAGGCGCTCGACAATGTCGGCAACACCAGCGGCCTGACGGCGAGCGTGTTCAGCGACGAGGCATTCACCCGGGCGGCGATCTACACCATCGAGGATGTTCCCGCCCAAGTCTCCGAGCCGGGCGCGCTGCTTGTTCTCGGCGGCGGCCTTCTGGCGTTCGCCGGATTGCGGCGACGTCTGACGAAGTAGGTCGAAATTCCCATCGTTACCGAATGCGGCGGCCTCCGGGCCGCCGTTTTTCGTCCGGTCGGTCGGGGTCGCCGAAGGCCGCGACAACCGGCGCGTGGAAGCTCTCCGGCGAGCGATGGACCGCAGCGTAGCCGACGACCTCGTCGCCGAGGGTCTCGTTGTGGACGGCGACGTTCGTGCAGCGAAGCGCAAGGCTGCGCGATACCAGGATATGGTCGACCATGATCCGGTTTCCCGCGTGCCGGACCGAGTATCGCAGATTCGCCGGGACGCGGGCTTCGAGCGGAACGAGGGTGCGCGCGGCGAGGCGGCCGTTGCCGGTGTCCTCGGCGTCGGCGACGAGAATGCGGAGCGGCATCTCGCGCAGCTCGGCATTCAGGTCGCCGCACACGGCGATTTCGGCATCGGCGTCGGCATCGAACACCGCGTCGACCGCGCGGCGGGCCTCGAAGGCCTGGCCCGTTCTCTTGATCGCCGAGAGGTAATATCCCTCCGCCCAGCCCGGCACGCTCTTCCAGACGAAGGGCGCTTCCTTCTGACCGGGAATCGCCGTGGCGAGCGGTGCGCGCAAATGGACGTTGAAGACGTGAAGCGCCGGCAGGGAATGCCGGTCGACGACGGCGTGAAGGATCGGGCGGTCCCAGCCGACCGAAAGCGCCTCGTCGGCCGGCGGCTCGGCCGTGGCGAGGGTGACCTGCGGCGCGGGTACCAGGTCGTTCCGGTACTGGCGTTTCTCCGCGATCGGCCAGCGGCTCAATATGACGAGATTGTGGACGTCGAGCGGCGTCGGCCGGTTCGCCGTTTCGGTGCAGGCGCGATGGAAGTCGGCATAGACGGTTCCGTCGAGCAGAGCCTCGAGCGCGTCGAGCCTGCGCTCTCCGTGCGGCCGGTTCGTCTCGGATTGCGCGTTCACTTCCTGAAGACACAGGATATCGGCATCGAGCTGCGCCAGCTGCGGCCGCAATACCGGCAGGCGTTCCTCCAGCGACGGACCGGCCCGCCGCGACCGATCCAGGTTTTCCAGGTTGAACGTCGCTATTTTCATGGTTTCAATGGATCATCCCGCGCCGGCCGACCGTACCGGTATGGACTCGACTGAAACGAAGGGGCCCGCCATGACCGACATCATATACCGAGACTTCGATTCCGAGACGCTCTACGCACAGTACAACAACCGCGCGATGACGCCGGAGGCGGAGCGCGACGCCATCAAGGACGACCAGACCGCGCGGTCGACGGCTTATCGCAATTCCGCCGCGCGGAAGCATCTCGACGTCGCCTACGGCCCGCATCCGCGCGAACGGCTCGACGTCTTTCTGCCCGAAAAGGACGGCGCGCCGCTGTTCGTCTTCATGCATGGCGGCTACTGGCAGTGGAACGACAAGGAGGGGTTCGGGTTCCTCGCCGAGCCCCTGAACGCCGCGGGGGCGGCGTTCGCCAACATCGAATACGCCCTGTGCCCGTCCGTGACGCTGGCCGAGCTGACCGACCAGTGCCGCCGGGCGCTGGCGCATCTGTGGCGCGAGGCGGACGCATACGGATACGACCGCGACCGCATCGTCGTCTCCGGCCATTCCGCCGGCGGGCACCTGACCGCCATGATGGCGGCGACCGACTGGCCCGGGTTCGAAGACGGGCTGCCGGCGGATCTCGTGCACGGATCGCTACCGATCAGCGGCGTCTTCGATATCGAGCCGATCCGCCTGACCCCGCTGAACGATGCCGTCCGGCTCGAGCCGTCGGACGTCGCGCCGCTGAGCCCGCTTTTCCTGCCCCCGACGACGAAGGGGGCGGCCGTCGTGGCCTACGGCGGCGCGGAGTCGGACGAATTTCATCGCCACGCGCTCGAACTGGCAGCGGCCTGGCGCGATGCGGGGCTCGCGGCCGAGGCGCTGGAGCTTCCGGGCCGCAATCACTTCACGGCGCTTAGCGCGCTGGCGGAGGAAGACAGCGCCCTGTTCGCTGCGGCGCGGCGGCTGCTGGGCGTGCCGGGCTAGGACTAAAAAGGGCGGACCATTCGGTCCGCCCCCTTCGATACCCGTTCCGGTCCGCGCCGGAATTTTCAGGCGTCCTATTTCTCGTTGACGATCGGGTTCGAGAGCACGCCGATCTTGTCGAGGTCGATCTCGACCGTGTCGCCTTCCTTCATGAACACCTGCGGGTCGCGGTAGAAGCCGACGCCGCCGGTGGTGCCGGTGACGATTACGTCGCCCGGGTAAAGCTCGGTGACGGTCGAGAGATACGCGATCAGCTGGTTGCAGTTGAACAGCAGATCGTCGGTCGTCGCGCGCTGCATCTCCTCGCCGTTGAGGCGGGTGACGAGCGTCAGCGAGGCCGGGTCGGTGATGACGTCGCTGGTCACCATCCACGGGCCGAACGCGCCGGAGTGGTAGAAGTTCTTGCCCGGGCCGAACTGGCCGGTGTGGCGCTGGTAGTCGCGGATCGAGCCGTCGTTGTAGCAGCTGTAGCCGGCGACGACCGACAGCGCGTCGGCCTCGGGCACGTGGCGGCAGGTCTTGCCGATGATCAGCGCCATCTCGCCTTCGTAGTCGAACTTGTCGGAGACCTTCGGCTTCACCATGGGTTGATTGTGTCCGACGTGCGAGTTCGGATAGCGGGTGAAGATCATGGGCCATTCCGGCTCCGGCCGGTTGCCGCCCTCGGTGACGTGGCTGCGGTAGTTCAGCCCGACGCAGAACACCTTGTCCGGGTTGGTGATGACGGGAAGGAACTCGATCTCGTCGAGGCTGTAATCGGCGCTCTTGCCCGCGGCGGCCTTCTCGATCACGCCGAGCGCGTCGGCGGCGATGGCGCCCCTCAGCGTCTGCGGTCCGCCGGCCAGCGGCTTGGCGTCGATGATGCCGTCGTCGGTGACGACGCCATAGGATTCGGTCCCGTTGACCGCGAAACTCGTGATTTTCATCCCGTCCTCCGGAGTGTTTGTGTGCGCCATGAATAACGCCTCCGCGTCCGGAAGCAAACCCGCATCGTTGCGGTTGGCGCGGCCGCGCGCCTAATATGGGCGGCATCGATCGCTCGCCCTGAATGGTGGACCGCAGGACATGGCCAAGCTACCGAAAATGCAGCTGTCGCACGTCGGAATCTGGGTGCAGGATTTCGACCGGATGAAGGATTTCTACGTCCGGATGTTCGGCTTCGGAATCGCCGATGAAGGCGTGCTCAACGGCAACCGCTACGCCTTCATGAGCGCCGATCCGCGCGACCATCACCAGGTCGTCGTGGCGGAAGGACGCCGGCCAGATACCGACCAGACGACGGTCAACCAGATTTCGTTCCGCTGCGAGAAGCTCGCCGATCTCAAGCAGGTCTACGCGGCGGTGACGGCTGACGAGGATGTCGAGACGATCTTCGTTACCGATCACGGCAATGCGTGGTCGGTCTATTTCTTCGACCCGGAGGGGAACCGGCTGGAGGCGTTCATGGATACGCCCTGGTACATCAACCAGCCGCACCGCCACGACCTGGACCTCACGCTGCCGGACGAGGAAATCTAC
>JAYQUR010000215.1:0-6289 GCA_038148075.1 Alphaproteobacteria bacterium
CTATCGCCGCGCGGCATGACCGGCGCAGCGCCTTCGCTGGGCCACGTGGCCCGCGTCACCCCTACGGTGCGCGAGGCCGATTCCGCGCATGCGCTCGGCAATCCGGGCGTTCACGTCCTCGCAACGCCCAAGCTGGCGGAATTCTGCGACCTTGCGGCGCAACAGGCGTGCCGGGAAATGGGGCGGGAAACCCGTCATATGCGCATCGATATCCGTCATCTCGCCGCGTCGCCCGTCGGCGATCGCGTTCGGATCGAAGCGGAGCTGGTCGAGATGGGCGACGGGCGGTTCGTTTTCTCGGTCAAAGGCCGGGATTCGGTGCGGGATATCGTTTCCGGTCGGGTGGAGCGCGTCGGATGAAACCGCTGGCCGAAGGAATGGCGGCGCGGGACGTTCGCCTGTTGCAGGGCTCCGACCTCTACGAGAATACGCTGTCCACGCGGGTCCTCCATCTTGCCTGCGAAATGGCCTGTCACAATATTCTCGAACCGCGTTTCGACGAGGACGATACCAGCGTCGGCATCCGGAACGACATCTGGTTCTGGGGCGACGCGGCGCCGGGGGAACTGCTCCACGCCGAGGCCATGATCGCCCGGGTAGACGGCCGCAGGATCGTCTTCAACGTCACCGCGCGTGCCGGTACCCGCGAGATCGCCAGGGGCATCCACGAACGCATGCTGGTCGCCAGGGAACGCTTCATGGAATCGCTGCCGTCTCCGCCGGCTACCTAAACCTCCCGCGACGATCGGAAGTGATTATTGCATCGTCGTTCACGCCCTCTAGAATGCCGTCTACGAATCGAACGCTGTTCAATCGGGTATCACAGGGAGACTGTCATGAAGATTCGGACCTCTATAGCTACCGCCGCGGCGCTCGGTGCCGCGATGGCAATTGCGCCGATGTCGGCGTCGGCAAAAGTCGAAATGAAGATCGGCTTCGTGACGATCAACGACGGCCAGCACAAGGCGGCCAAGCACTTCGCCGAAGAGCTCGAAAAACGCTCCAATGGCGAATTTACCGCGCGGGTCTTCCCTGCGGCCCAGCTCGGGACCATTCCGCGCCAGATCGAGGGCGTCCTGTTCGGCACGCAGGAAGCCTTCATTTCGCCGCCCGGCTTCTTTGTCGGGTTGAACAAGGCCTTTATGGCGGCTGACGCGCCCGGCCTTTTCACCGGATTCGCTCACCAGTCCAAGACGCTCAACCACCCGACGGTTCGCGAGAAGTTCCTGAACCTCGCGACGGCGAAGGGCGTGACGGGGGTCTACCTGACGTCCGCCGGCGCGTCCGCGCTGGCCATGCGCGACCCGGTGCGCAAGATCGGCGACGTCAAAGGCAAGAAGATCCGCGTGCTCGCCTCGCCCATCGAGGTCGCGATCATGAAGGAGCTAAGCGCGGCCGGTACGCCGATGGCTTATTCGGAGGTGCTTCCGGCGATCCAGCGGCGCGTGCTCGACGGCGCCAGCTCGGCCGTCACGGTTATGGGCCCGTCGAAGTTCTATACCGCCGCCAAGTATCTGACGCCGACCCATATCACTTACATCCCGACGGCAATGTGGTGCAGCGCCAAATGGATGGAGAAGCTTTCCGCTGACCAGCGCAAGCTGCTGAACGATATCGGCAAGGAGCTGACCGAACAGGGCGCGCAATGGTCCGAACAGGACACCGCGACCTGGGAGAAGAAGTGGGGCGAAGAGGGCGGCACCGTGCTGCGTCTCGACGCGGCCGAACACAAGGCCGTGCTCGATCGCCTGCGGCCCATCGGCGACAAGATCCTGTCCTCCGATCCGGCGATCGCGCCGATGTACAATCTGATCAAGGCGGCTGCGAAGGAAACGATGTAATCTTCGCCGCCCCTTCCGGGAAAGGAAAAGGGCCGGCAATCGCCGGCCCTTTTTTCGTATCTCGCCTATGGGGGCGTCTATTTCCCCTTGAAGACCGGCTTACGCTTTTCGCGCAGCGCGTTGATGCCTTCCTGATGATCCTCGGTGATGTTCGACTTCGATTCCAGCGACAGGGAATAGTCGAGGTTGGCCGAGACGATCTGCTTGAGGGGCGCGTTGACCGCCTGCTTGGTCCACTGGATCGCCCGGATCGCGCCGTTGGCGAGTTCCTGCGCGAAGTCGTCGACCACCTTGTCGAGCTCGTCGGCGGGAACGCAGCGGTTGATCAGTCCCATGTCGGCGGCCCGCTGGGCGGTCAGCATCTCGCCCGTATACAGGAATTCGCGGGCGCGCGCGAAACCGATCAGATACGGCCAGATGCCCGAGCCGCCGTCGCCGGCGGTGAGGCCGACCTTGACGTGCGGGTCGCCGATGCGCGCCGTGTCGGCCGCCATGATGACGTCGCAATAGAGTGCCAGCGTCGCACCGAGGCCCGCCGCAGCGCCGTTGAGCTTGGCGATGACCGGCTGGCGGCAATCGAGGATCGACATCATCGTCCGCTTGCCTTCTTCCGACAGCGTCTCCCAGCCCCACGGGTCGTCGATCAGCTCCTGCAGCCAGTCGGCATCGCCGCCGGCGCAGAAGGCGCGCCCGGCACCCGTCAGGATGACGATATCGACCGACCGGTCGCGGTTGATCTCCTCGAAGACCTGCGACAGCTCGACATGCATGTCGCCGTTGATGGCGTTCAGCCGGTCGGGCCGGTTGAGCGTGACGGTGAGAACGCGGTCGTTCTTGTCGAAAAGGAGCGTGTTGTATTTGCTGTAGTCCATATTTCCCTCAATTCATCCGGTTATGTAAGCGAACAGGAATGGAAAACCGGCCCGTGCATCGGCGCGGGCCGGTCGGTCGTTGCGCGAGTGCGCGTCAGTCGTCGACGGAAGGCGCGGGCGGAAGCTTGCCGCGCCATTTGATCCAGTTGAAGCTGGTGTTGCAGCCCCGGCACCGGAACATCACTTCGGATGCCGCACCGCCGAACAGCGAGACGACTTCGAGGTCTTCCGATTTGCAGTCCGGGCAGGCGACGCCTTCGAAGTCCGGGTCGCCGGTATGCAATTCCCGGTGACGTGCCGCATAGCCGCCGTCGGGGCGGCCGATGCGGTCGATGGGCTCGTCAGTGGGCAAGTTCCTGGTCCTTGAAGCGGACGACCTCGAACAGGCCGTCCGGCATCGGGCCGAAGCGGCGCGCGTCGGTGCGCCAGTCCTTGGCGAACTTGGGCGACTTGTTCAGTGTGAGGTCCGAGCCGAGATATTTCTCCGCGCCCGCCGCTTCCTTGATGAACGCGTCGCGAAGCGCCTTCAGCGGCACGTCGCGGATGCCCGCTTCGTGCACCGGATCGGCCGCACGCGCAGGGCCGAACCATTGCAGCGCCAGCGGGAAGCGGTGCTCGAAGGCCCTCTGGAACAGCTCGGTCTGCTTCTTGCCTTCGCCGACGACGCGGAACCAGCCGTTTGCGTATTTCAGATGGAAATAGGTTTCCTCGCCGATTTTCTTGGCGATGCCGGCGACCGCGCGGTCCTCGTGCTTGAGGAAGCCCGAGGCGAGCATCCAGGTCGACAGTTCGGCCAGCCAGGTCGAGACGATGAAGTCTTCCCAGCCCGTCGGCGCCTCGTCGAGCAGGTTCGACGAGTGGATGTCCTCCGGGCCGCGTCCGCGCTCCAGATAGGCGTAGTCGTGACCGTGCGCGGCGAGATACTGGTAGATCGCGCGCGTATGACCGTAGTTCGCGGTGCACATGCCGAGCATCGCGGCGAAATCGGGCAGCGAGCGGCCGTTCATGGTGCATTCGGCGTACCAGTTGCCGAGCACCAGCTTGGTGTCGGCGATCGCCAGAAGGTCGTTTTCGAAATTGTCGTCCAGCTTCGTGCCGGGATTTCCGGGTTTGTAAGCCATTATCCTTTTCCCTGAATTCTGTTGTCCGTGCCGATGAAGAGAGCTGCGATCAGCCCATCTTGATCTTGGCGGACTTGCCTTCCTCGGTGACCGTGATGATCGAGTCGAGGGGAACGATGCACATTTCGCGCCAGTTGTGCTGGTCGTAGATGTACCAGGCGCGCACCTGGGCAAGCTCGTCGTTCGGCGCTTCGACCGACCCGACATGCGCGAGATCGGAATCGGAGTTCCGACGGGCGAAAACCTCGTAGTATTTGGGCTCAATTCCGCCGCGTTCGCGCTTCTGGTCGATCTTCTTCTTACCTTTGATTTTCGTAGGCATCCTGTTCGTCCTTCCTCAGACCTGGATCCCGTTCGCGCGCATCATCTCCTGTACGTCAGGATCGATCATGTCGCGCGACCAGGGCAGGTACCATCCTTCTTCCACCACGACGTCGGTGACGCCGGGGACCTTCATGACCGCCTCGCAGACGGATTCCCGGAGCATCCCGGCGCCGGGGCATCCCATGCAGGGGATGCACACCTGAACGCCGACCACCCCGTCCTCGCGGATCTCGATTTCCCGCAGCATGCCCATCCGCCGCAGGCTGACGGGGACGTGCGGATCGTTGACCGCCTCGAGCGCATCGACGACGGCCTCGCGCGAGGGAAGGGGGGTGGTCTGGTTCACGTGCTTCTGCCGGTTGCCGGGCGACCTACCAGAGGTCCTTGCCCCACTCTTCCGACAGCACGCGGGAGATCGACGGGATCTTGTGCTTGGATCCGGTCTTCCAGATCTTCAGCTGCTCTTCCCACGTGATTCTCCGGTCGTAGTCCCATTGCCGCTTTTCCTGATCGAGATAGATCGGCGGCTCGTAGTCGAGCACGTACTTGCCCTGCTCCTCGTCGTAGTGGGCGGGAACCTTGATGCCGACGTCTTCCGAGAACGGAACGACGCGGGACAGCCACTTCTGGCGCATCTCGTCGTTGGAGGCGCCGCGGATGCGGTAGGCCAGCTGATCGGTCCGGGTCTTCAGGTTGTCCGGCATGCCGAACCAGGCGGCGCACAGCGGGAAATAGAAATCCACTGTTTCCTGGACCCGCTTGCGCGATCCCTCGTTGAGGTTCCAGAAGAAGCGCGTCCAGCGCTCGCCGTGGCTGACGTGGAAGGTCTCCTCGTAGTTGACCTTGCGCAGCGAGCGGGCGAACGGCGCGTAGGAGCAGTTCTCCTCCAGGTCGACGGTCGTGATGTAGCCCGCGCGGTCGCCGTAGCACATGGAGACGACGGACTCGATGTAATCCTCGTGCGGGAATTCGAGCATCTGGAACGTGCGCCACTCCTCGGGGTCGCGCTCGAACAGGAACTTGTGCGTGTCGTAGCCGAAATCCTCGAGGATCCGGTACATCATCTGCGCGTGGCCGAGCTCGTCCTGGCAGGCCGCGGCGATGGCGATCTTGTCCTCGAGCGTCGGCGAGGTCTTGATCGCCGGCGAATAGGTCGGCAGCGTCACGACTTCGAGATCGGCGGCAATGTGCACGGTGTTGACCAGCACGTCGCGGTAGCGGGGCGTCATCTCCTCGACGTCCTCGAGCTGGTAGCCGCCCGCGACGCGCTCCTGGAGCGCGCGCTCCCTCGGGTCTTCCTTGATATCCTTGGTAGCCGTGGCCATGTGTCGATATACCTCCGTTAGAAGCCGTATGTTTGTTCAGTTACGGAAAAGATAGGTCGTCGGATCGAATTAATCACGCCTTCCGCGCGATGCCGTCGATGACGAAGTCCCTGAATGCGCGGGCGAAATCGTGTCCCTTGAGATCCTTCCCGCGCATGTACCATTCCACGTAGCAACCCTTGTTGGTCGCCATGATGACGCTTGCAAGCTCGTCGGCGCCGATCTCGGTCCGGAACGAGCCGTTCTCCTGGCCCGCGCGCACGGTCTCGCGCAACGCGTTTTCCATCTGCGCCATCAGCGCATTGAGGCGCTCCTCGATCTCGTCGCCCGAGCCGTTGAATTCCGCACTCATCAGGATGGCGAGCAGCATGTACTCGGTTTTCTCCGCGCCGATTACCGATTGCGTCCGGATGAACGCATTCAGCCGGTCGCGCGGCCGGTCGCCCGCCTCGTCCATTGCGGCCAGCGTCGGCTGGACGGTCAGTTCCTCCGTCCGGTCGAGCAGCGCCATGAGAACGTTCGCCTTGCTCTTGAAATAGAAATAGACGGCGCCCTTGGTAAGCCCGGCGGATTGGGCGATCTCTTCGACGGTCGTCGCATGATAGCCCTGCGTGATGAACAGCGTCAGGGCTGCGCCGAGGAGGGCTTCGATACTGGCAGCGCGCTGTTCCCGCTTCGTCGACGGGCGGGCGCGTTCCGTTTCGACCGATTCTTCCGTCTGGGTTTCCATCGTCCCTGCCGCCCACCGGCGGTTATTCCGACACCGCTGAAGGTAATTTACATACTGATTGGACAGTATCTGGAGC
>JAYQUR010000216.1:0-6237 GCA_038148075.1 Alphaproteobacteria bacterium
GGTTCAATGTCGGTCAGGCGGCGGCGCCGCTTGCATACGGCGCCTTGCTCGACGGCGGACTTCCCAACGAAGTCCTGTACCTTTCGGCCGCCTTCATGTTCCTCGCGATCGGCCTGCTCTACTTCTCCCGCGACCGGCGTTTCTGATCCACTGCCTCCTTGCGCCGTTCCGCACCTTCCTGTGAGATGACGGCATGTTCGAACTACGCGATGCAGGCAAGGCCTTCGGCGACGTGGTGGCTGTCGCCCCTCTCTCGCTCGCGATCGAGCCCCGGCGCACAACGGTCCTGATCGGGCCGAGCGGCTGCGGGAAGTCGACCCTGCTGCGCCTGATGAACGGTCTGGTCGCGCCGGATTCGGGAAGCGTCGCATTCGACGGCGAGGCGGTAACGGCAGCAACCGCGATCGCCGTTCGGCGGCGGCTGGGATACGTCATCCAGGAGGGCGGGCTGTTCCCGCATCTTACGGCCGGGCGCAATGTCTCGCTGATGGCCCGGCACACAGGCTGGCCGCGCGAACGCATTGCGGCACGACTGAACGAGTTGTGCGACCTGACCCGGCTGCCGCCATCCGCTCTCGAGCGCTACCCGTCGCAACTGTCGGGCGGCCAGCGACAGCGAGTCGGGCTGATGCGCGCGCTGATGCTGAACCCGGACGCGCTGCTTCTGGACGAACCTCTCGGCGCGCTCGATCCCATGATCCGCTTCGAGCTGCAGGAAGAACTGCGCGACATCTTCCGCGACCTCGGCAAGACCGTCGTTCTGGTGACGCACGACCTCCACGAAGCCGCGTTCTTTGCGGACCGGGTCGTGCTGATGCAAAACGGCGGGATCGAACAGCAGGGCGACATGGCGGACCTGCTCGAACGGCCGGCAAGCGATTTCGTGCGGCGCTTCGTGAGAGCGCAGCGATCGTCCCTTTCGCCAACGGACGGTGCGGCATGATGCGCCTGCTTCTTCCCCTGCTCTTCTACGCGCTGGCCGTCATGCCTGCCGGCGGGCAGACCGTCGCGGTGGGATCGAAGAAATTCACCGAATCGGTCGTCCTCGGAGACATTGTCGCGCATCTCGCACGCGCCGCGGGCGCCGATGTCCGCCACCGCCGGGAACTCGGCGGAACCCGGGTTCTGTGGGAAGCGCTCCGGAAGGGCGAAATCGACCTTTATCCGGAATACACGGGCACCATCGCACAGGAGTTGCTGGCCGGACGACAGGTCCAAACGGTCGCCGCGATGCGCCGGGCTCTCGCGGCGGAGGGCATCCGCATGTCGGCCCCGCTGGGCTTCAACAACACCTATGCGATCGGGCTCAAGCGCGACACTGCGAAACGGCTGGGACTGGCGCGGATATCCGACCTCCGCCGCGCCCCGAAACTGAGGCTAGGGTTCTCCAACGAATTCCTCGACCGCGGCGACGGCTGGCCGGCTCTCCGGCAGCGCTATGGGCTTGGCGCGGAAAACGTTCGCGGCCTCGATCACGACCTCGCCTATCGCGGCCTTGCCTCCGGTGGCATCGACGCGATCGACGTCTATACGACCGACGCCGAGATCGCCTATTACGATCTCGTCCTCCTCGAAGACGATCTCGGACACTTCCCGGCCTACGAGGCGGTCATACTCTACCGCGCGGACCTGGCGGACCGCGCACCGCAGATCGTCGAAACGCTGTCCCGACTGGAAGGCGCCATCTCGGCGGAGACGATGTCGCGCATGAACGCGGCAGCGAAACTGGAACGCGTGCCCGAACCGGACGTCGCCGCGGAATTCGTCCGGACGCGAATGGGGATAGCGGCCGAGACCGCCGGAACCGCGTTCGCCGCACGGCTGCTCACCACCACAGGCGATCACATCGCGCTCGTGGCGATTTCCCTGTCGGCGGCGATCCTGATCGCGATTCCGCTCGGTATCGCTGCGGCGCGGCGCGAAAGGCTGGGACACGCGATCCTCGGGATCGTGGCCGTCGTTCAGACCGTTCCGTCGCTGGCACTGTTCGTGTTCATGATCCCGCTGCTCGGTATCGGCGGGCCACCCGCGATCGTGGCGCTGTTCCTGTACAGTCTGCTGCCGATCGTCAGGAATACGCACGCCGGCATTACCGGCATCGACCCGGCCATGCGCGAATCGGCCGAGGCGCTCGGACTCGAACGGGGGGCGCGACTGCGCCTGGTCGAACTGCCGCTGGCATCCGGTGCGATCGTGGCGGGTATCAAGACCGCTGCCGTGATCAATGTCGGGACGGCGACGCTCGGTGCCCTGATCGGGGCGGGCGGCTACGGCCAGCCGATCCTGACCGGCATCCGGCTCGCCGATACCGCGCTGATACTGGAAGGCGCCGTCCCGGCAGCGCTCCTCGCCCTCGCCGTGCAAGGAATCTTCGAAATGGCGGAACGCGCGTTCCTGCCCCGCGATGTCCGCGTGAAAAGCTAGGCCTTCTTACGAATCCTGATTCGGTGGACGTCCTCCGCCGTCTCGATTCCGATCAGTTCGTGTCCGGTTTCGCGGCAGAAGGCCTCGAAGTCGGCCGGCGCGGCGGGATCGGTCGCGGCAATTTCCAGCAGGGCGCCGGCTTCGAGACCCGACAGGACCTTTCTGGCGCGCAGCACGGGAAGCGGACAGCGAAGCCCCGAGGCGTCGAGAATGTGAGGTTGCGCGGACATTCGGTCGGCCCCCGGTTGGAAGGCGCTGGCTGGGGCGGCAGGGATCGAACCTGCGAATCACGGGATCAAAACCCGTTGCCTTACCACTTGGCTACGCCCCAACCCGGCGCGGCGAGAACATATCGGAACTGGTGAGGCTTCTGCAACGCCGGAAGATGGCGGGCGCGGCCAGAGCGCGCTATAATCGCGACATGGTCGACGCCAGCATGCCCTGGAGCCTGAAAGGCATTTCGGACGAAGCGCGGGTTTACGCGCGTGAGGCCGCCGGTGCGGCGGATATCCCGATCGGCGATTGGCTTTCGGCCGTAATCAACGCCGCAGCACTACAGGAACAATCGGCAAGCACGCCGGCCGCGACGCCTGCGACGGACTCTCCTGCCGCCGACGACCGGCCGCTCGGCCGGAACGAAATTCGCGAACTCCAACGCCTTCTGAACTCGCTCGACTTCGACGCCGGACCGGCAGACGGACAGATCGGTCCAAAGACGACATCGGCGATCACGCTGTATCAGAAGTTCGCCGGGTTCGAGCCGGACGGTAAAGCGACGCGCGAACTGCTTATCGACCTCCGGGCTGTCGCCCGGGACGTCCCGAACCGGCGTTGACCGTCGCCCCGGTCAAGCGGAGCGGACGGTCTTTCCGATCGCAGGCGCAGTCTCCAGAAAACGGGTAGCCTGCACCCACCATGTCGGGCGCTCCGCCGCCAACGCCTCTGCGGCCGACGCAGCCGCCCCGGCTGTCTCGTACAACCCAAAGCAGGTGCCGCCGCTACCGGACAGGCGGGTCACGCCGCATCCCGGCGTCTCCTCCAGCGCGGCCAGGACGTCGCCGATTACGGGCGAGACGGCTCGCGCGGCATCGGCGAGATCGTTGCGGGTCGCGCCCAGCCTGTCGATCAGTTCGGGATAGGACGACGGCGGCTCCCAGTCGGCCGCTTTCGAAAAACCGCCGGATCGCGCGGCAAATACCGCAGGGGTAGAGACCCCCTCGCCGGCGTTCGCCAGGACGACGCCGCAGGCGGGCAACGGGTCCAAGATTTCTATCGTTTCGCCGATCCCGCCGACGCGGGCAGGCAAGGAACGAAGACAGACGGGAACGTCCGCCCCCAGACCGACGGCGAGGCGGGCGGCGACCTCCTCCGGCACGTTCCACAGAGCCGCCAGCAGCCGGAGCGACGCCGCCGCATCGGCCGAGCCCCCGCCGATCCCCGAAGCGACCGGCAGCCGCTTGTCGAGCGTTATCATGGCGCCATCGGCGACAGTCGCGGCATCGCGCAGGGCATGCGCCGCGCGCAGGACGAGATTGTCGTTCGGGTCGCCGGCCAGGGTTCCGGCGAAGGGTCCCGATATCGCCAGCGACAGGCCGTCGTCACGCGCAACGGAAAGACCGTCGCCGACTTCGGCGAAAGCGATCGCGCTGTCGATCAGGTGATAGCCGTCGTCGCGGCGGCCGACGACATGGAGAAACAGGTTGATCTTTGCTGGGGCGTCGAGCGCGAGGCGCATATCCCGATCCGTCGCAGGCATGTGCGGCGTCTCAGCTATCCCTTCCGGCGGGATCGGCGGAAAGCCCCTCGCGGAGCTTTCGCTCGATTCCGGGAATCTGTTCCGGATCGGGCTCGAGCGCCAGCGCGCGCATCCACTGGAAGCGGGCCTCGTTGCGTCGGCCGACGTGCCAGTACGCGTCGCCGAGATGATCGTTGATCGTCGGATCCTGCGGGCGCAGCTCGACGGCGCGCTCCAGCCTTTCGACCGCTCCCCGAAAATCGCGCAGCCGGTAGAGCACCCACCCGAGACTGTCGACGATGTAGCCGTCGTCGGGACGAAGCTCGACGGCGCGTTCGATCATACGGCGCGCTTCCTGGAGATTGATGCCCTTGTCGACCCAGGAATAGCCGAGATAGTTCAGCACGTAGGGTTGCTCGGGATTGAGTTCGAGCGCTTTCCGGAAATCCTGTTCTGCACGAGGCCAGCGGTCCGACCGTTCGAGAGAAATGCCGCGCGAATAGAGGAGCGTCCAGTGGCGCTGGTCGATGTCGCCGATCACCTTGAATGCGCGGTCGTAGGCATCGACCGATTCGTCGTAGCGCTTGTTCGACCTGAAAATGTCGCCGAGACTGACCAGCGGATCCGGCCGGTCGGGGAACTGTACCGACAGGTTCCGGAGCAGCGCGATGGCGTCCTCGTCGCGATCCATCGCCTCGAAGTTGCCCGCTATGCGGAGCTGCGCCGACCAGAAAAGCGGCGATGCGGGCGCAATCTTGGCGTATACGGCCGCGGCATCGCCATGCCGGTCCATCGATTCCAGAAGGCCGGCCACCAGCATGTCCGCGAGATCGAACTGGCTGCGCAGGTGGGTCGCCAGCCGTCCGTAGATCAGAGCCAGCTGCGCCGAATTTTCGCGCGTCATGGTGCTCGCGATGTTGAACAGCGCCTCGGCGATTCCCTCTTGCGGCGTTGCCACGAGAAGCGGCGGCTTAACGCCCTTGTCCAGCCGCGCCAGCGCCGGCTGAAGCACGACCGAATCCGGATTTTCGCCGAGATAGGACTGATAGAGCGTGCGGGCTTTCTCCGTATCGCCGACGACCTCGTAATGGCGTCCGAGCCCCTGCACGACACGCAGCGTCGCGCGCCGACCGTTGTCGCGGGCAAGTTCGTAATGGCCGACCGCCGCGTCGCCGCGGCCGATAAGATCCGACACCAGCGCCGCATGAAGTTCGTAGAGAACGCGCAGGCCGGACTGGTTCTTCAGCGGTTCCAGGGCGGCTACAGCCTCGTCACCGCGATTTAGCCCAACCAGCGTCCATGCCTGGAGCAGCGGCTTCATGAACCCGTTGAAGCCCCGATCGGGGAACTTGGCGAGCTCTGCGTCCGCGGCGGCGAAATCGCCCTTCTTGATCGCACCGACAACGAGCGCGAGACGCGCGATCGGCGTGTTGCCGTCTCGGTCCACGATAAGACGCGCCATGGCGACGGCATCTTCGACATCGCCATCGGAGATCTTCGCGACGAAGGTCCGGCGCAGCAGCGGCGTATCCGTCGGATCGACGTCCAGCGCGCGCTTCAGGAGATCGGATGCGGCAGCGAAGTCCCGGCTTTTCATCGCGTAGCGGCCGGCAAGATAGTTGCCGAACCCGGACGCGCCCGCCTGCAGGGGCTTGCCCCCGGGCGCAACGCCGATCGAATCCGCGACGATCGAATTGAGCACCGGCGTTTCGCCGGAATCCGCCGACATTCCGCAACCGGACGTCGCCAGCAGAGCCGCCATAGTCGCGATCAGCGCTTTGGTCGGGAACCGCGCCCCAAGGTCCATGACGTACCTGCTCCGTCGTTGCTGCCTGCCCGCGCCGCGCCGGCGGACTTCTTCCCGAAATCCGCCAAAAGCCCGGAACCGGTCCCGGTCCGGGTTCGACCGGCATTGCCCTGTTTATATAGGATTTTCCCACAAACAGTTAAACGCAAGTTGACGTTCTCGTGACCCCGGCCGGAGTGCCGCGGCGGGCGGTCCCGAAACGCGGGCGTCACATGTTGGGGTAGTTGGGCCCGCCCCCGCCTTCGGGGACCACCCAGTTGATGTTCTGGGT
>JAYQUR010000217.1:0-6194 GCA_038148075.1 Alphaproteobacteria bacterium
CGCAAGGCCCAGGGCGCCCTGCCGCGCGCCGCGAATTCGGCCTGAAGCCGTATCCCTTGTCATTGCGGTGAATCGCGGGCGGCGATAAACCAGCCCGATGGCACGCTCACCGTCGTTCGCCGCCGATACCGTCAGACACCTTACGGACGAAGCCGCCACGGAAAGCTTTGCCGCCGAGGTGGCGCGCGAACTCGAGACCGGCGACGTCGTTGCCTTGTCCGGCGATCTCGGCGCCGGCAAGACGGTCTTTGCCCGCGCCGTCATCCGTGCGCTGGCGGCCGCCGCCGGGACCCACGTCGCCGACGTGCCGAGCCCGACATTTACCCTGCTGCAGCAATATGACCTGGGCGGCCGGACGGTCTATCATTTCGATCTCTACCGCCTGGGAGACGCCGGCGAGGCATGGGAGCTCGGGATCGAGGATGCCTTTGCGGACGGTATCTGCCTGATCGAATGGGCCGAGAGGATCGAGGAATTGCTGCCGACCCGAACCGTGCGGATCGAACTTGCCTACGGGCCGACGAAAGACGCGCGCGAGGCGCGCGTCGTCGTGCCGGGGGACGGGACGTGAGCGGCGCGCGCGACCGGGAGATCGAGGATTTTCTCGGTTCTGCCGGCTGGCCGGGCGCCGACCGCCGGCCGCTCGCGCAGGATGCTTCGTTCAGGCGCTACGACCGTATCGCACTGAACGGGCGCGCGGCCGTGCTGATGGACGCCCCGCCCGACAAGGAAGACGTCGTGCCTTTCGTTCGCATCGCAGAGGCGCTCGTCGGCCTCGGATTGAGCGCGCCGCGCATCATCGCCCGGGATGTCGCCGCCGGCTTTCTCTTGCTGGAAGATCTCGGCGACGCCACCTTTACCCGCCTGCTGGCCCGTGGCGAAGAGGAAGCTCCGCTTTACGATCTTGCCGTCGACGTGCTCGTCGACTTGCATTCGCGTCCCGCCTCCGAAACCGTGCCGCCGGGCACGCCGGTCTACGACGACGCGCTGTTCCTTCAGGAGGCGCTGTTGTTTCCCGACTGGTACCTGAAGGCGCATGTCGGCGATGCGGCTGCGGCGGGCCGAGCGGCGTACGAGGCGATCTGGTCCGATCTGTTGCCGCTGGCGCGCGGCGTGCCGGAAACGCTGGTGCTCCGGGACTTCCACGTCGACAACCTGATGCGCGTCGAGGGGCGAAACGGAGTCGCCGCCTGCGGGCTGCTCGATTTTCAGGATGCGGTCCGCGGCCCCGTGACCTACGACTTCGTCTCGCTGGTCGAGGACGCGCGGCGCGACGTCGCGCCGGAGACCGCGGTGCGCGCGCGTGGGCGCTATCTCGCCGCGTTTTCCGCCGTCGACGCGGCGGCGTTCGATCTGTCCTGTGCGATCCTGGGCGCCCAGCGTCACTGCAAGGTTCTCGGAATATTCACGCGCCTGCGCGATCGCGACGGGAAATCCGACTACATGGTGCACATGCCGCGGCTGTGGCGGCTGCTCGACCGCGCGGCGTCGCACCCCGTGCTTGCGCCCCTGAAATCCTGGCTGGACGAGAACGTGCCGCCCGATGCGCGCACGCCGCCGCCGCCGCGCGAGGTCGGATGATGGTGTCGAAACCTTCGCACGCGATGGTGCTGGCGGCGGGGCTCGGCCTCAGGATGCGGCCGTTGACCGAGACGAAGCCGAAGCCGCTGATCGAAATCGCCGGGGAGACGATGCTCGACCGCGCCCTCGACAGGCTGGTGGCGGCCGGCGTCGGGACCGTGGTCGTCAACACGCACTGGCTGCCCGAGCAGGTCGAGGCAGCGGTCGCTCGCCGCGCCGCTCCAGCTATCGAGATTTCGAGGGAGGACGTGCTGCTGGAGACCGGGGGCGGCATCGTCAAGGCGTTGCCGAATCTCGGCACGTCGGCGTTCTACGCGGTGAATGCGGACATTGTCTGGCGCGACGGGACGATACCCGCGCTCGACAGGCTCGCGGCGGCGTGGCGCGACGACGATATGGACGCGCTGCTGCTCCTCCAGTCGACGGTGCGCGCGACGGGCTATTCGGGAGACGGCGATTTCCTGATGGACCCCATGGGACGCCTGTCGCGGCGGCCGGAACGGGTTGTCGCGCCCTTTGTATTCACCGGCATCCAGGTCCTGCACCCGCGCCTGTTCGAGGGCGTCGCCGTCGAGCCGTTCTCGCTGAACCGGCTCTATGACGCGGCTATCGATCGGGAGCGCCTATTCGGCATCGCCCATGACGGCGACTGGTTCCATGTCGGAACGCCCGATGCGATCGCCGAAGCCGAGGCGGAGATCCTCGAAAGCGAGGGTTCGCGCGTCAGGCGCCTGTTCTGATGGGCGGCGTCTGTACGATTGCGCCCGCCGCCCCGTTCGTCGACGAACTCGCGGCGGGCCTGCTCGACAGGTACGGCGACGACGGGACTTCCCTGTCCGACGTTCTCGTCCTCCTGCCGACGCGGCGTTCCTGCCGCGCGCTCGGCGAGGCGTTCCTCCGGGTGACCGGCGGCCGGCCGCTCCTGTTGCCGGCGATGATGCCGATCGGCGATATCGACGAGGACGAGATCGGCTTTCTCGCCGGCGAGGACGCGGAACTGGCCGGTGCCGCCGACCTGCCCCCCGCCGTTTCCGGGATAAGGCGGCAATTGCTGCTTGCGCGGCTCATCATGGCGCGTCCGGCGGCGGACGGACCCGTCGGCGCGGCGCATGCGGCGCGTCTCGCGACCGAGCTGGCGCGCCTGCTGGATGAAGTTCAGACGCAACGGCTCGATTTCGCGCATCTCGCCGACATCGTGCCCGAGGACTTCGCCGCCCACTGGCAGACGACGCTCGAATTCCTGAAGATCGTCACCGAGAACTGGCCCTCGATCCTAGCCGACGAAGGTTGTCTCGATCCCGCCCGCCGACGCAATAGCCTGATCGAGGCGCAGATCGGGCTCTGGCGCGCTGCACCACCTGCGGGTCCCGTCATTGCCGCCGGGTCGACCGGCAGTCTTCCGGCGACGGCAGACCTGCTCGCCAGCGTCGCCGACATGGAACACGGTACGGTTATCCTGCCCGGCCTCGACACGACGCTCGACGACGACAGCATCGCCGCCCTCGGCCCGGGCCATCCTCAGTTCGGCATGATCCGGTTGCTCGAGCGGATTGGCCGCACCGTCGCCGACGTGTCCGAATGGCGTCAGGGCGCGGCGGTCGATTCCCGGCGGAGCGACATCGTCAACGGTGCGCTGCGGCCGCCAGCGACCGCGGCCGCCTATGCTCCGCCTGGCGACCCCGTTTCCGCCTTCGAGGCGGTTCGCGTGGTGAATTGTCCCGGACCCCAGCAGGAGGCGCTGGCCATCGCGCTCATGATGCGCGAGGCGCTTGAGACGCCGGAAAGAACGGCTGCGCTGGTAACGCCCGACCGCCGGCTCGCGCGTCGGGTCGCGGCGGAACTGCGGCGCTGGTCGGTCGACGTCGACGATTCGGGCGGCACGCCGCTCGCCGATACGGTGCCGGGCGTCTTTCTTAGGCTGACCGCGGAGGCGGTGGCGTCGAATGCGGCGCCGGTGCCGCTGCTTGCGGCGCTCAAGCATCCGCTGGCGGCAGCGGGAGAGGAGACCTCGGCCTTCCGGGAACGGGTGCGCGAGCTTGAACGCACCGTTCTGCGCGGACCCCGGCCTGCTCCGGGGTTCGACGGTCTCGCCCGCGCCGCGCGGGCGGCTGGCGGGGGGCTCGGGGCGTGGGCGGAAGCGCTCGCCGCGTCGGCTGCCCCGTTTTCCGACCTTACCCGCCGTTCCGCCGTTGCCGTTCAGGAGTTGCTCGATTCGCATGTCCGGTTCGCGGAGGAACTCGCGGCGACCGGCAGCGAAACCGGCGTCGAGCGGCTGTGGGCCGATGAAGCGGGCGAAAGCGCCGCCGGGCTGGTCAGCGAGTTGCGCGCCGCTGCGAAAACCTTGCCGCCGATCCGGGGTGCGGAATGGCCGGCGCTGCTTGACGCGCTGCTCGAAGGCGTGGTTGTGCGCCCGCTGTACGGCCGCCATCCCCGCGCGCATATCTGGGGGCTGCTCGAAGCGCGATTGCAACAGGCCGACCTGATGATTCTCGGCGGGCTCAACGAAGGCGTCTGGCCGCCGGAACCCGCGACCGACCCGTGGATGAGCCGTCCGATGCGGCGCGATTTCGGGTTGCCTGCGCCGGAACGACGGATCGGGCTGACGGCCCACGATTTCGTCCAGGGCTTCGCCGCCCGCGAGGTGGCGCTCACCCGTTCGACGCGCGTCGACGGCTCGCCGACCGTGCCGGCGCGCGGGCTGACCCGGCTCGAGACGCTGCTGGAAGCAACCGACGGGGGCAGGGCGGTGTTGCGCCGCTGGCAGGCCGACGGTGCGCGCTGGATGCGTTGGCAGAACGCGCTCGATTTGCCGCGGGACGGCGAGGAACTTCCGCCGGCGCTGCCGCCCGCGCCGGCGCCGCCCGTCGCGGCGCGCCCGCGCCGCCTGTCCGTGACCGAGATAGAAACCCTTATCCGCGACCCCTATGCGGTCTACGCGCGGCGGGTGCTCGACCTCCAGCGTCTCGATCCGATCGATGCCGACCCCGGCGCCGCGGATCGCGGGATCGTGGTCCACCGGGCAATCGAGAATTTCTTCCGGGATCTCGACGGGCCGCTTCCGCCGGATGCGCTCGATCGTCTTCTGCGCGCCGGCAAGGAAGTCTTCGCGCCCCTGATGGACCGGCCCGGCGTCAATGCCTTCTGGTGGCCGCGGTTCGAACGGATCGCGCGCTGGGTCGTCGATCTCGAGCGAAGCCGCGAGGGTGCCGTCGCGGAACGTCATACCGAAATCGCCGGGACGCTCGTGCTGCCAGGCGAGCCGGTCTTCGAACTGCGAGCCCGCGCCGACCGGATCGACCGGCTGACCGGCGGCGATTACGAGATCATCGACTACAAGACCGGCGCGGTGCCGGCCAAGAAGGACGTGAACAGCGGGCTTTCGCCGCAATTGTCGCTGGAAGCGGCGATGATCCGGGAGGGGGCGTTCGGTGCGCTGGAGCCGGCCGCCGTGTCCGCCCTGACATATTGGCGCCTGTCGGGCGGCGATCCGCCGGGCGCGGCGCGTGCGGCGGGCGACGACCCCGAAAAACTGGCGGAGGACGCGCTTCAGGGCCTGCGCCGACTGATCGAATTCTATGACAGGGAAGGAACGGCCTATCGCGCCCGGCCCGATCCAGACATCGCGCCGCGCCACAATGATTACGATCATCTCGAACGCGTCCAGGAATGGGCGCCGGCGGGGGGCGTCGAATGAGCGTCGAGGCCGGTAGCACGGGCGCGCCCGTTCCGTACAGGGCGCAGGTCGTCGCATCGACCCCGGACGCGTCCGCCTGGGTATCGGCGTCGGCCGGCTCCGGCAAAACCAAGGTGCTCGCCGATCGCGTCCTGCGACTGCTGCTCGACGGGGCGGCGCCCGGGCGCATCCTGTGTCTCACCTTCACCCGGGCCGCAGCCGCCGAGATGCAGAACCGCGTCCGGCGGTTGCTCGGCGAATGGGCGGTGATGCCCGACGAGAATCTGGTGGCCGCGATCACCGGGCTGACCGACCGGTCTCCGGATGCCGGGACGCGGGCGATCGCGCGCCGGCTGTTTGCAGAAGTTCTCGAAGCGCCGGGCGGCCTCAAGATCCAGACGATCCATTCGTTCTGCGAATCCCTGCTCGGGCGGTTCCCCCTCGAAGCCGGCATTCCGCCGCACTTCGAAGTGATGGACGACCGGACGTCAGCCGAAGCGCTCGAAGCCGCGCGCGACGGCATTCTCGGGAACGCGCGCGACGGCAGCGACCCGACGCTTGGCGAAGCGCTCGACGTCGTAACCGGCTGGATCGCCGAAGACGAATTCTCGGAACTCATGGCCGAGATCGCCGGCAGCAGGGGGCGTCTTCGACGGCTGATCGAAGGACATGGAGGGCACGCGAAGGCGGCGGCGGCGACCCGCGAGGCGCTTCGCGTCGCCGCCGACGAGACCGTCGACGCCGTGATCGGCGACGCCTGCGCGGAAGGCGCGTTCGATCGCGAGGCACTGCGCACTGCGGCCGAGGCGATGACCCGCGGCGGCAAGCAGGACCGGACCCGGTCGGCAGCGATCCTTGCCTGGCTGGAAAAAGACTTCGAGGATCGCGTTTCCGGCTTCGAGGCCTATACGCGCGGCTATCTCTCGGGCGAGGGCACGGT
>JAYQUR010000218.1:0-6182 GCA_038148075.1 Alphaproteobacteria bacterium
ACGGCGAGGAGCGCTGCATCGCCTGCAAGCTGTGCGAGGCGATCTGCCCGGCGCAAGCGATCACCATCGAGGCCGAGCCGCGTGCGGACGGCAGCCGCCGGACGACCCGCTACGACATCGACATGACCAAGTGCATCTATTGCGGTTTCTGCGAGGAAGCGTGCCCCGTCGATGCGATCGTCGAGGGACCGAACTTCGAGTTCGCAACCGAGACCCGCGAAGAGCTGATGTACAACAAGGATAAGCTTCTCTCCAACGGCGACCGTTGGGAAACCCACCTCGCGCAGCGCCTTTCGGCCGACGCGCCTTACCGGTGACGGATCGATGACGACCACGCCGCTGGATAACGCCTACGCAACCGCGATGTCGGATTCGAACCGGCAGAACGAGTTCTATGGCCTGCTGCTGGAAGCGGAGCTGTATTTCCCGGTGATCGAGACAGATCCGGCGAAGGTCTCGGAGGTACCCGACGCGAACAGCGATACGCTGTCGCCGCTGCTGCTCGACATCGAGGGGGCGCCCGTGCTGCCGATCTTCGATACGCAGGAGCGCCTGGCCGACTGGGCCGAAGGGACCGAAATGCGGTTTGGCGGCATGCCCGGCTACGCCATCGTCGAGATGGCGGCGGCACAGGATCCGGTGGTCCAGATCGCTTTCAACGTCGGACAGGAATCCTTCCACCACATGGTGGCCGAGGAAGTGCAGTGGCTGAACGAAGCCTGGCAGTCGATGCGCGAGACGATCGACATGGACGCGGATGCCGAGATCGGCCTTGCGGTTCCGGCCGACGATTACCGCGAACTGAAGGAGGCCCTCGTCTCGCGTATGCAGACGATGCCGGAGATCGAGCGGGCCTATGTCGTCCTCGTCGAAGGACTTTCCGAGGACGTGCCGCGCGACATTTGCGTGGTTCTCGAAGTTGCCGAGACGAGCGAAGGCAACCGGATCGCCGAAGAGCTGGTGCCGACGGCGGCGGCGCACGAGCCCGCCGGAGAATCCGTCGTAATCTCGGGCAACCAGCCCCGGATCCTCGCCTTCGCGAAATCCGAAACCCAACCCTTCTACGAACGGCTGGCAGCATGATCATTTCGGGAATCGCCTTCTATGTATTCGCCGCGGTGACGGTGGCCGCGGGCGTCATGGTCATTTCGGCCCGCAACCCGGTTCACTCGGTGCTGTTCCTGATTCTCGCCTTCTTCAATGCGGCGGGGCTGTTCGTGCTGATGGGTGCCGAGTTCATCGCGATGATCCTGGTCATCGTCTATGTCGGCGCCGTCGCGGTGCTGTTCCTGTTCGTCGTCATGATGCTCGACATCAACTTCGTCGAACTGCGACAGGGCTTTCTCCAGTACCTGCCTATCGGGGCGCTGGTGGGGCTCGTCCTGCTGGCCGAACTGGTGCTGATCCTCGGGAGCTGGGCGGTGGCGCCGGACGTAAAGGATCGAGCCGGCGCGCCGACGCCGGCAATCGCGGAAGCGACGAATACGCATGCGATCGGCAGCGTGCTCTACACAGATTACATCTACCTGTTCCAGGCAGCCGGCGTGATCCTGCTGATCGCGATGATGGGCGCCATCGTTCTCACCCTGCGCTCGCGCGAGGGCGTGAAGCGCCAGCGTATTTCGCAGCAGGTGTCGCGGACGCGGGAGGAATCGGTGGAAATCAAGTCGGTCGAACCGGGGAGCGGGGTCTGATTATGCTTGAAATCGGTCTTTCCCATTACCTGACGGTTGCCGCAATCCTGTTCACGCTGGGCGTTTTCGGCATCTTCCTGAACCGGAAGAACGTCATCATCATCCTGATGTCGATCGAACTGATCCTGCTGTCGGTGAACATCAATCTCGTTGCGTTCTCGGTGCACCTGAACGACCTTGTCGGGCAGGTCTTCGCGCTGCTGGTGCTGGCTATCGCGGCCGCCGAAGCCGCGATCGGACTCGCCGTGATCGTCGTCTATTTCCGCAACCGCGGCTCGATCGCGGTCGAAGACATAAACCTGATGAAGGGCTAGGGGCCGGATGTACGCTCTCGCCATATTCCTGCCGCTGATCGGGGCGATTCTCGCCGGCTTCTTCGGCGCCTGGCTCAAGGACCGGGGCTCGCAAATCGTGACCTGCGGCTGCATGCTGCTGTCGGCTGCCCTCGGTTGCGTAATCTTCTTCCAGGTCGCCCTCGGCGGCGAACCGCAGACGATCGAGCTGTTTCCGTGGATCGTGTCCGGGTCGTTCGACGTGAGCTGGACGTTGCGTTTCGACCAGCTGACTGCCGTGATGATCTTCGTCGTGACCGTCGTCTCGTCGATGGTTCACGTCTATTCCATCGGCTACATGAGCCACGATCCGCACATTCCGCGGTTCATGGCCTATCTCAGCTTCTTCACCTTCTTCATGCTGATGTTGGTGACGGCGGACAATCTGCTGCAGCTCTTCTTCGGCTGGGAAGGCGTCGGTCTGTGCTCCTATCTGCTCATCGGCTTCTGGTACGAAAAGCCGGAGGCGAACGCGGCCGCGATCAAGGCGTTCATCGTCAACCGCGTCGGCGATTTCGGCTTCGCGCTGGGCATCATGGGCGTGTTCCTGATGTTCGGTTCGATCAGCTTCGAGACGATTTTCGCGGCGGCGCCTGGCAAGGCGGAAGCGACGATATCGTTCCTCGGCTACGAGGCGCATGCGATGACGACGCTGTGCATCCTGCTTTTCATCGGCGCGATGGGCAAGTCGGCGCAGCTTGGGCTGCACACCTGGCTGCCGGACGCGATGGAGGGCCCGACGCCGGTGTCCGCACTGATCCACGCCGCGACGATGGTGACTGCCGGCGTCTTCCTGGTGGCGCGCATGTCGCCGTTGTTCGAATACGCGCCGGACGCGCTGACGCTTGTGACCGTCGTCGGCGCGACGACCGCGTTCTTCGCCGCGACGATCGGGCTGTGCCAGACCGACATCAAACGCGTGATCGCGTACTCGACCTGCAGCCAGCTCGGCTACATGTTCTTCGCCTGCGGCGTATCGGCCTATTCGGCGGGCATCTTCCACCTGATGACGCACGCGTTCTTCAAGGCGTTGCTGTTCCTCGGCGCGGGGTCGGTGATCCATGCGATGTCGGGCGAACAGGACATGCGCAAGATGGGCGGCATCTACAACAAGATCTGGCTGACCTACATCCTGATGTGGATCGGCAGCCTTGCGCTGGCAGGCATACCGTTCTTCGCGGGCTTCTATTCGAAGGACATCATCATCGAGGCTGCCTTCGGCGCGCATACGACCGTAGGCCAGTACGCCTTCTGGATGGGCATCGTCGCGGCGATCCTGACCGCGTTCTATTCGTGGCGCCTTATCATCATGACGTTCCACGGCGACAGCCGCGCGGACGAGCGGACGCTGGCGCACGTCCATGAATCGCCGAAGGTGATGCTGATCCCGCTGCTGGTGCTGGCGGTCGGCGCGCTCTTCTCCGGCTATCTCGGCTACGAGTATTTCGTCGGCCACGATCTCAAGGAGTTCTGGGGCAAGTCGATCTTCGTGCTGCCCGGCAACGATTCCATCGAGGCGGCGCACCATGTGCCGACATGGGTGAAACTCCTGCCCATCGTTGTCGCCGTCGTCGGCATCCTCGCGGCGTACTACGCCTACATGATGAACAGGGATCTGCCCGGGCGTCTCGCTTCGCGTTTCCAGGGCATATACCGGTTCCTGCTCAACAAGTGGTATTTCGACGAGCTCTACGACCGGCTGTTCGTTCGTCCGGCGCACCGGCTCGGTCGCAACCTGTGGAAGGACGGCGACGGCGCGGTTATCGACGGGCTCGGCCCCGACGGCGTCGCGGCGGTTGCGCGATACTGCGCGCAGCGGGTGGCGCGCCTGCAGTCCGGCTTCGTCTATCATTACGCCTTCGCGATGCTGATCGGCGTCGCCGGGATCGTGACGTGGTATTTGTTCACGCGGCAGGGGGGCTAGGGCGAGATGATCGACTTTCCCATCCTTTCCCTCGTCACGTTCCTGCCGACGGTCGGCGCGCTCGCGATCCTGCTGATCCGCGGCGACGAGGAGACCGTGGCGCGCAACGCCCGCGCCACGGCGCTGTGGACGTCGCTCGCGACCTTCTTTGCCTCGATCTTCCTGTGGACCGGTTTCGACAGCTCGACGGCGGCATTCCAGTTCGTAGAAAAGGTCGCGTGGATACCGTCCTTCGGCATCACGTATCACATGGGCGTCGACGGCATTTCGGTGTTCTTCGTGCTGTTGTCGACCTTCCTCACGCCGCTCTGCGTGCTGGCGAGCTGGGAGGCGATCCGTACGCGCGTCAAGGAGTACATGATCGCCTTCCTCGTCCTCGAGACGCTGATGGTCGGCATGTTCTGCGCGCTCGACTTCGTCCTGTTCTACATCTTCTTCGAAGGCGTGCTGATCCCGATGTTCCTGATCATCGGTATCTGGGGCGGCGCACGGCGCGTCTATGCGGCGTTCAAGTTCTTCCTCTATACGCTGACCGGCTCGGTTCTCATGCTGATCGCGATCCTCGCGATCTATTTCGAAGCCGACACGACGGATATACCGACGTTGCTCAAGGCGGCGCTCGATCCCGAAATGCAGATATGGCTGTGGCTCGCCTTCTTCGCGAGCTTTGCGGTCAAGGTCCCGATGTGGCCCGTCCATACCTGGCTTCCCGACGCGCACGTCGAGGCGCCGACGGCGGGGTCGGTGATCCTGGCGGGCGTGCTCTTGAAGATGGGCGCATACGGTTTCCTGCGGTTTTCGGTCCCGATGCTGCCCATCGCGACCGACTTTTTCACGCCGCTGATCTACGCGCTGTCGATCATCGCGATCATCTACACCTCGCTCGTCGCACTGGCGCAGGAGGACATGAAGAAGCTGATCGCGTATTCGTCCGTTGCCCATATGGGCTTCGTGACGATCGGCATTTTCACGCTGACCCATCAGGGCGTCCAGGGCGCGGTGGTTCAGATGATCAGTCACGGCTTCGTCTCGGGCGCGCTGTTCCTTTGCGTCGGCGTCGTTTACGACCGCATCCACAGCCGCGAGATCGACGTGTATGGCGGTCTTGTCGAGCGCATGCCGAGATACGCGCTGGTCTTCATGGTCTTCATGCTGGCTTCGGTGGGGCTGCCGGGCACCAGCGGATTCGTCGGCGAATTTCTGGTTCTCGTCGGCGCATTCAAGGCGAACACCTGGGTGGCGATGCTGGCGACCACCGGCATTATTCTCGGGGCCGCCTATATGCTGCTTCTTTATCGCCGGGTGATTTTCGGCAAGCTCGAGAAGGAACACCTGAAGGCGATCCTCGACCTCAGCCCGCGCGAGGTTCTTATTTTCGCGCCGTTGGTGGTCATGACGATATGGATGGGCATCTGGCCGGCGCCGTTCCTCGACGTGATGGACGCGTCGATCGCCAACCTAATCGAGCAGCATCAGGCGGCATTGAAGGCGATGTCGTCCGTCAGCTTGGCCGGGAAATAGGAGAGGGGTATGTCGAATATGGTGACATCGGCAGACCTCGTGCCGGTCCTTCCCGAGCTGGTCCTTGCACTGCTGGCTATGGCGTTGCTGATGTTCGGCGTTTTCCGGGGCGACCGGTCGTCGAAGACGGTCTCCTGGCTGGCGGTGCTGGCGCTCGTCGTAGCGGCGGTTCTCGTTTCGGCGCTGCCTGACGGCACGCAAACAGCGTTTCGCGGACAATTCGTCGTCGACCAGTTTGCCCGGTTCATGAAATGGCTCGTTCTGCTCGGTTCGGCGCTCGCAATCGTCATGTCGCTCAACTACAACGAGCGCGAAGGCATCGAACGCTTCGAGTATCCGGTTCTTATCCTCTTCGCCTCGCTCGGCATGCTGATGATGGTGTCGGCGAGCGATCTCATTTCGCTCTATGTCGGCCTCGAACTGCAGAGCCTGTCGCTCTATGTCATCGCGGCGTTCCGGCGCGACTCGACAAAATCTTCGGAAGCGGGTCTCAAGTATTTCGTTCTGGGAGCGCTATCCTCGGGCATGCTGCTCTACGGCGCCTCGATGATCTACGGCTTCGCGGGGACGACCAGGTTCGACGCGCTTGCTGCGCTGTTCACAGGACCGAACGCGGATCCGGCTATCGGCGTGATTGTCGGTCTCGTGTTCCTGCTTGCGGGCCTTGCGTTCAAGGTGTCAGCGGTTCCGTTCCATATGTGGACACCTGAC
>JAYQUR010000219.1:0-6165 GCA_038148075.1 Alphaproteobacteria bacterium
CCAGTGGAGGTCGAAGCGTCTTACAATCACCCGGTGGTGTTGTTCAGTTTCTATTTCATGTCGACGCGGCTGGGGCTCGCCCTCCGTTCGATCCACGACGACGAGAGCGTTTCCGTCCTGTTCGGCGTCAACGTCCGCATCGCCAAGGTCGTCGCGTTCACGCTCGGCGGCATGCTGATGGGCCTCGGCGGCGCGGTCTACGGCCATCACTACAACTATATCGAAGCGCAGACCTTCAACGTCCTGCTGAGCATCTACATTCTTCTCTATGTCCTGCTGGGCGGCACGCAAACCGCCTGGGGACCGCTCGTCGGCGCGATCTTCTTCACGGTCGTACCTGAGCTGATCCGCAATTTCGCCATCGAGATCGGTTCCAAATGGCTGGCCGACAGCCGCTTCATCTTCTTCGGTATCTTCATCGTCCTGATGATGGTGTTCCGCCCCGAAGGGGTGGTGACGCGAACCATGCAGGACCGGATCGCGGCACTGTTGAAACCCGGCCGCGCACGCACGGCGGAACCGGCGGAGTAGGGCGATGGCAACACCTGTTCTCTCCATCGATTGCCTGAACAAGAGCTTCGGCGGGCTGAAAGTCATCGACGACGTCTCCTTCGACGTTCGCGAAGGCAGCCGGACCGCACTGATCGGGCCCAACGGCGCGGGCAAGACGACTGTGTTCAACCTGCTGACCGGCGTCTATCCGGTCGACAGCGGTCGGATCGAGCTGGACGGGAACGACGTTACCCAAATTCCTGCGAGCGAACGGGTCGTGTACGGAATGTCGCGCAGCTTCCAGAACATCCGGCTGATGCCGCACCTGTCGACGGTCGAGAACGTCATGCTGGGCCAGCACGCTCGGGCCAGGTCTCTGGGGGCGCTATTGTTTCCGCTCGGCCTCGTCTCGCGTAATCGCTGGCGCGAAGAGGCAGAGCAGGCGCTGGCCGATGCAGGGCTGGGCACTTACCCCGGCGAGGTCGTCGCAAACCTGCCATACGGGGTGCAAAAGCGCATCGAGGTCGTGCGGGCAATGGTTTCGCGCCCGAAATTGCTGCTGCTCGACGAACCGGCCGCAGGACTCAACGACGTCGAAACCCGGCAGCTTCAGGAACTTCTGGAGCGTGTCTCGGAATCGGGGGTGACCATCCTCGTCGTCGAACACGACATGCAGTTCGTCCGGAACCTGTGCGACCACGTCGTGGTGCTGAATTTCGGCCGGAAGATCTTCGAAGGGACGCCGGAAGAGGTTCATCGCGACCCGGCCGTGCTCGAGGCCTATCTCGGCGGTGCCGAGCAGGCGGCGGAGGGCTGAGGGATGCTTCTGGAAGCCACCGGAATCGACGTGCGCTACGGTCGCAATCATGCGGTCCGGGACGTCGATCTGCAGCTGGACGACGGCGAAATCGTGACCGTTCTCGGCGCGAACGGGGCCGGCAAGAGCTCTCTTCTCAAGGCGCTCGCCGGAACGGAAAAGGCGGGCGGAAGGATAATCTTCGACGGCACCGATATCTCGGGCTGGAGCGCCCCGCGGCGGGTGCGGTCGGGGCTCGTGCTCGTCCCGGAGGGACGGCAGATATTCGTAAGCCTGACGGTCCACGAGAATCTGCTGATGGGCGCCTATTGCCGGAACGACGATGTGGAGGCGGAAACCGCGGCGATCTACGACAGGTTCCCCAACCTGGCGGAACGGCGGAACATGCCGGCCTCGGTGCTCTCGGGCGGCGAGCAGCAGATGCTGGCGATCAGCCGCGCACTGCTGGCCCGGCCCCGCCTGATGATGCTGGACGAACCCTCCCTCGGGCTCAGCCCGTTGCTGGTGGGACAGCTTTTCGCGCTGATCCGCGATCTGAACCGGGACGGGCTCCCCATTCTGCTGGTCGAGCAGAACACGCATATGGCGCTGTCCACCGCGGCGCGCGGCTATGTGCTGGAAATGGGAAGCGTCGTCCTGTCCGGGGCGGCAAAGGATCTCCTCGCGGACGACCGTCTGGAGGAGGCCTATCTTGGGGGCTGATTGTGGCCTACGCTTGGTTGAATGTCATATCAGGGAAAGGGAGTTCGGAAATGACTAGCAGGTTTTCCTTCATAGCGGCGGGAGCGGGCGCTGTCGCTGCGGCGCTCGTCGGGACCGCTGCGCCGGCGGTCGCGCAGAACGAAATCGTCGTCGGGCTCAGCTTCGGCCGAACCGGCCTCTACTCGACGATCAACAAGACGACCGAAGTCGCCGTCGATATCGCAACCGCCGAAATCAATGCGGCGGGCGGCATCAACGGCAAGAAGCTCCGGATCGTGAAGTTCGACACCGCTGGCGACCCGAAACAGGCCGTGGTGGCAGTGCGCAAGTTCGCGCGCGACGACAAGGCGCTGGCCGTGATCGGGCCGTTCTCGTCGAGCGAGGCGCGCGTCGCCTTCGCGGCCGGCGAGCGCGAAAAGATCGTCCAGATCCCGAACGCGTCCTCCGCGCCCAAGCTTGCCGACAAGTTCTCCTACGCCTATCGGCTGACGGAGAGCGAGTATCTCCAGTTTCTCCGGGTCGTTAAGACCCTGAAGAAGCGCGATGCGCTCAAGAAATCGGTTGCGATCATGTACGGCACCGACGACGTCGTCTCCAAGGCCGTCGGTCTTGCCATCATGAAGCCCGTGTTCGAGAGCGAGGGAGTCAAGATCACCGGGCCGCTCGGCTTCGCGTCGAAAGCGTTCGACGTCGCGCCGCAGGTATCGGAGCTCAAGGGCAAGCAGATCGACTATATCGGCGTCGCCGGCATTACGCCCGTCGCCATCCGCGTCCTCAAGGAAATCCGGCGTCAGGGCATCGACACGCCGCTGATCGGCTCGCAGATCTGGGCCGATCCGGAAATCATCGAGAAGTTCGGCAAGGACGGCGACGGCTCGGTGTTCTCGACCTGGTTCTGGTACGATCGCGACGATCGGTCCCGCGAGTTCACCAGGAAATTCGTCGAGGGCGCCGCCAAGATCGGCATCAGCAAGCCGTTTCCGCACCATGTCGACGCGGCGGCCTACGATATCGTCTATGTGCTCAAGGACGTGATGGAAGCGGCCAAGATCACCGGCGATCCGGCGAAAGTCGCAGCGGAACGTACTGCAATCCGCGATACGCTCGGCAAGCTCACCTACAACGGGGTCATCGGCAAGGTTTGCTTCGAAAGCAACGGCGATGCGCAGCTTCCCGGCTACGTCATCACGATGAACAACGCCAAGTGGGAGTTGCTGGAAGAACACCCGGCGCTTCCCTGCACGAAGTAGGGGAAGGGTTCGGTTGAGAGAGAAAGGGCGGTGCCGCGGCGCCGCCCTTTTTCGGTCCGAACGATTTCCGATTCAGCGGCGCTTCGGGTAAGGATGAACAGAAAGACGGGGGAGACTATGAAAGCTATTCAGTTTGCCGAGACCGGTGGACCGGAGGTCCTGGAAGTCGTCGATTTGTTGATGCCGTCTCCCGGTGCGGGACAGGTTCTGGTCAAAGCGTCCGCGTTCGGGGTCGGGAAGCCCGATTTCCTCCTCCGGTCGGGCGTCTACAAATGGATGCCGCCGCTGCCGGCGGTGATCGGCAACGAGATGACCGGGCATGTCGAGGCCGTCGGGCACGGCGTATCGGATTTTGCCGTGGGTCAGCCGGTTCTCGTTTTCGGGACGGGCGGCGGGCGGCACGCAGAATACAACGCCGTTTCGACCGACCTCGTCACGGCGCTGCCGGAGACGGTGGATCTCGATGCAGCGACCTGCATTCCGAACTACGCCATCGCCTGGTGTCTGCTGTACGAGGCCGCGCGGGGCGTCCCGCCGGAGATCGTCTACGTCAACGGTGCCGCCGGCGGCGTGGGGACGGCGGTTATCGATCTCTGCAAAGCGAAAGGAATCGAGGTGATCGCGGGCGCAGGTTCAGCCGAAAAGTGCAGGTTCGCGGCGGATCTCGGCGCCGACCATACCGTCGACTATTCGGTCGAGAACGTCGCCGAGCGCGTGAACGAAATCACCGGCGGCAAAGGCGCGGATTTCATTCTCGACCAGCGCGTCGGCCCGGATTTCACCGACAACCTCGACATGATCGCGCCGCTCGGGACCATCGTTTCGTTCAACGCGCTGGCGGGCATGCCGGCGAAGGATCTGTTCGTCGAAATGCGCGCGAACCTCGGCAAGAGCCCGGGGGTCCGTTGCTTCTCGTGGCATACCTACGACAAGGATCCGGACACCCGCGCGCGGATCCTCGGTGAAGTGATCGCGTTGTTCGCGGACGGTAGCCTCAATCCGCCCATTTACAAGACGCTGCCGATGGAAGAAGCGAGGGCGGCGCACGAAATGCTGGATTCCCGGGAGATCCTGGGAAAGGTCGTCCTGAAACCGTGAGTGCAGGGTGCGGCGACCCGCTGACTTGTGCCATATAAGCGGATGCGGTGAATGGATCGCGTGTTTCGGGTGCCGATAACGGATGCCGCGCTGTTCTGTGGCGTTTTTGCGGCAGCACTCCTTGGGCGCGTACTTCTGTTCTATTGGTTCGGCGTGTCCGATACCGAAGTTAGTACCCGGCTGTGGCAAAGCGGCGAGCATGAGCCGATGTACCGGGAGGCAATGAGCCGCCATTTCTGGGACTACCTGTTCTACAATCACACCGTTCCGCCGCTTGTGGTGATTTGGGACGGTGCCGCCTAATACGTTGCAGGTTCGCTAGCAGTTGCGGTCGTGAAGCTGATCGGCGTGTCTTTCCTCGATAGCGCGGCGGCAGCTATCTCCTTTCTCTTGGCGCGACGGCTTGGAATCGGTGTCTGGCTTGCGCTGCTAACCGGCCTGCTCGTTGCGTCGCGCCTCGCTTTGTGGAATTTCAAGACACTGGGCGGCGGATGGGACATGCTCGGCCCGTTTGCTTTCGTTCTTTTCGCGTATCTATGTGTCGCGTTCATTCAGCGGCGAAGTGGATATATCGCATTTGCAGCGGGTGTCGCAGGTGGCTTCGCGGTTCTGACGAATAATTTCGGCGTTCCGCTCGTGCTCGCGAGCGCGGTTGTCATGTGCGTCTGGCTAATGCTGATTGCAGGCGAGAGGCGTCCTCGAATTTTGCCGATGGCGCTATTCCTTATACCGGTTGTGATTTGTATCGGTGGGGCGGTCGTGAAGAACGGCGTTTCCCACAATCTTTGGTCTCCCGGTTCGGGCAGCGGTCAGAAGATAATGCAGGCGTATAATTCCGGCCTGAAGGATCCCACTGGCCGCGGCCGTGGTGCGTATATGCTCGGGAAGCGGAATGGTTATCCCGACTGGTGGTTGTGGTGCTACGACGAGGCGGAGCGGAGAAAGCTTCATCATGTACCCAACCTCGCCGGTTGGTACGGGATGTGTATGTTCAAGCTCGAGTCGGGACGCTACGTCTTCGAATTTTCGGGACTTGAGGAATACGTCGCACGCAATCCAGGATCTTCCATAGCAGGGATCGTCGCAGAAGATCTCGAAACGCTCCGCAATGCGCCATGGCTATGGTCGGGACATGTTTCCGTCCGAGCGAGCCGTACCAGCGTCGAGTATGGTAAAATCAGCAGCGGAATTGCTCTCGATACACTGTTAAGCAAGCCCGACTATTTCGTGCGCAGGGCCTACCGGACGTTTTTCGAGCATTGGCTCTACCACGGCGCGACGACCTACGTCACCACGAACCGGCTTCCATATGATGAACCTGCCCTGATTTGGGCGATAAACATCGTCTCCGTCCCGCTATTCTACCTCGGCGCTTTTCTAGCGCTGTTCCACGTTTTTCGAACGTTATGGCGCTTCTTCGCGAATATCCGAACCCTGCGTCCCGAGACGGTTCTCGGAGGCACAAATGAGAAAATCGTGCTGCTTTCCTTTGCGATCGCTGGCCCGCTTTTTGCCAGCATACTTCTCGCCTGCTGCGAGAAATACCGTCATGCATTGATCCTGTTGCCGATCATTCTTCCACTGGCGGTCGAAGCAGTCGGGCGCAGGTCGTTCTGGACAGGCTGGATCGAACCCTGTTCAGCAAAACTGAGGCGGTTGAAGCGTTCCGGTTAGAGACCGGCGGCCTTATGAACCGAACAGTTCGAACGCCGCCTTCAGATAGGCCTCCGTCGCCTCGCGCGGCAAATTGTGTCCGCAGTTATCGACCACCGTCACGGTGGCGTGCGGCAGCCGTTCCGCGAGCTT
>JAYQUR010000220.1:0-6162 GCA_038148075.1 Alphaproteobacteria bacterium
AGCGCAGGTTGTTCACGTAGCCGAACATGTTGGCCAGCGGCACCATCGCGCTGATGACCCGCGCGTTGCCGCGCTGGTCCATGCCGGAAACGTTGCCGCGGCGGCTGTTCAGGTCGCCGATGATGTCGCCCATGTATTCCTCGGGGGTGACGACCTCGACCCGCATGACCGGCTCGAGGAGCTTCGGACCCGCCTTCGCAACACCCTCGCGGAACGCGGCGCGGGCCGCGATCTCGAACGCCATGACCGAGGAGTCGACGTCGTGGCTGTCGCCGTCGATGAGCGTCATCTTGATGTCGGTCATCGGGAAACCGGCGAGCACGCCCGTCGTGGAAGCGCTCATCAGGCCCTTCTCGACGCCGGGAATGTATTCCTTCGGCACCGAGCCGCCGACGACGGTTGATTCGAACTGGATGCCCTCGCCCGGCTCGAGCGGTTCGAAGACGACCTTGATGCGGGCGAACTGACCCGAACCGCCGGTCTGCTTCTTATGGGTGTAGTCGGTTTCGACCTGGCGCGAAATCGTCTCGCGGTAGGCCACCTGCGGCGCACCGACATTGGCGTCCACCTTGAACTCGCGCTTCATGCGGTCGACGATGATTTCGAGGTGAAGCTCGCCCATACCGCTGATGATCGTCTGACCGCTTTCCTCGTCCGAGGCAACGCGGAAGGACGGATCCTCCTGAGCGAGACGCGACAGCGCCACGCCCATCTTTTCCTGGTCGCCGGCGGTCTTCGGCTCGACCGCGACCTCGATGACCGGATCCGGGAACTCCATCCGCTCCAGGATCACGGGATGAGCGGCGTCGCACAGCGTGTCGCCCGTCGTGACGTTCTTGAGGCCGGCCAGCGCGACAATGTCGCCCGCGTAGGCTTCCTTGATCTCTTCACGCGTGTTCGCGTGCATCTGCAGCATACGGCCGACGCGCTCGCGGCCGTCCTTGACCGTATTGAGCATGCTGTCGCCCGACTTGAGAACGCCCGAATACAGACGGACGAACGTCAGCGAGCCGACGAAGGGGTCGGTCATGACCTTGAATGCAAGCGCCGCAAAGGGCTCCTTATCGCTGTTCGAGCGCTTGATCGGGGTTTCGCCGTCGGCCTCGACGCCGCGGATCGCGGCGACGTCGGTCGGCGCCGGCATGTAATCGACCACCGCGTCGAGCAGCGGCTGGACGCCCTTGTTCTTGAACGCCGTTCCGTTGAGAACCGGGACGATCTTGTTTTCGAGCGTACCCTTGCGAATGCAGGCCTTGAGCGTCTCCTCGCCCGGCTCCTCGCCCTCGAGATAGGCTTCCATCGCATCATCGTCGAACTCGACCGCCGCCTCGATCAGACGACTGCGGTAGTCCGCCGCCTGGTCGGCGTAGTCGGCCGGAATGTCCTGATACTCGAACTCGGCGCCGAGATTTTCGTCCTTCCAGACGATCGCCTTGTTCTTGAGCAGGTCGATCACGCCGAGATAGTCGGATTCGGCGCCGAGCGGCAACTGCATCACGACCGGAACCGCCCCGAGGCGGTCGACGATCATGTCGACGCAGCGATAGAAGTCCGCGCCCGTGCGGTCCATCTTGTTAACGAAGCAGATACGCGGCACGCCGTACTTGTCGGCCTGGCGCCACACGGTCTCGGACTGGGGTTCGACGCCCGCCACCGAGTCGAAAACCGCAACCGCGCCGTCAAGCACGCGCAACGAACGCTCCACCTCGATCGTGAAGTCCACGTGACCGGGAGTGTCGATGATATTGATCTGGTACCCGTTCCATTCGCAGGTCGTCGCGGCGGACGTGATCGTGATGCCGCGCTCCTGTTCCTGCTCCATCCAGTCCATGGTCGCCGTGCCCTCGTGCACCTCGCCGATCTTGTAGGACCGGCCGGTGTAATAGAGGATGCGCTCCGTCGTGGTGGTCTTGCCGGCATCGATGTGCGCCATGATGCCGATGTTGCGGTATTTTTCGATCGGGTTCTTGCGGGCCATGATCTGAATTCCTGATAGCTACGCGCCGTTTACCAGCGATAGTGCGAGAACGCCTTGTTGGCGTCAGCCATGCGGTGGGTATCCTCGCGCTTCTTCACCGCGGACCCGCGGTTCTCCGCCGCATCCTGCAGCTCGCTGCACAGCCGGTCGGCCATCGTGTTCTCGTGACGGCTGCGCGCCGCATCGATGATCCAGCGGATCGCGAGCGCCTGACGGCGGTCCGGCCGAACCTCGACCGGAACCTGATAGGTGGCACCGCCGACGCGGCGCGAACGCACCTCGACGGTCGGCTTCACATTCTCGAGCGCATCGTGGAACACCTTGATCGGATCGTTGCCCGAGCGGCGCGAGATCGTGTCCAGAGCGCCGTAGACGATGCGCTCGGCCGTCGATTTCTTGCCGTCGTACATGATGTTGTTGATGAACTTGGTCAGGACCACGTCGCCGAACTTGGCGTCGGGCAGGACTTCCCGCTTTTCCGCGGCGCGTCTGCGAGGCATCTCTGCGTTCCCCCTTACTTGGGCCGTTTGGCGCCGTACTTGGACCGGCGCTGACGGCGGTCGCCGACACCCTGGGTGTCGAGCGTGCCGCGGATGATGTGATAGCGGACGCCGGGAAGGTCTTTTACGCGGCCGCCGCGGATCATCACCACGGAATGTTCCTGAAGGTTATGGCCTTCGCCCGGGATGTAGCTTGTCACCTCGAAACCGTTCGTCAGCCGGACGCGGGCAACCTTTCGCAGGGCCGAGTTCGGCTTTTTCGGGGTAGTCGTATACACGCGGGTGCACACGCCGCGCTTCTGCGGGCACGCTTCCATCGCGGGTACCTTGTTGCGCGCAACCTTCGGCTTGCGCGGCTTCCGAATCAATTGGTTAATCGTCGGCACGCCGTCCGTTCCTCGATCCTGCGCGTGGGCGTCTAAACCGGATACCGATCGCACGCAAAACGAGCCGCGTTACCGGGCGTGCCGGTTTACGACCCACGCTGATTGTCTTCCAATGTATCCCCGTCCGGATCGCCGCTATCGCGATGCAGCAATCCTTGAGAGGCGCGAAATATAGTGACGGGCCCGGGGCCCGTCAACGGGTTTTTCACCGGTTTCGAACTGAATTTCGCAACAGATCGAAACGGCTTTCCGCGCAGCGGCGGGTGGGTCGATTCCCGCCCGCCGGCGCGCGAATATCGTTACTCGGCCGGTTCGACCGCCGTTTCGTCGCCTTCGGCGGCTGGCAACGGCACCGCCTCCTCCGTCTGCGACAGGGCGGCGATCTCGCGGTCGCGGTCGGCGGCGATCGAACGCATTTCGTTCATGAACGAGCCCGTTCCCGCCGGGATCAGGCGACCGACGATCACGTTCTCCTTCAGGCCCGCGAGCGAGTCGACCTTGCCGGACACCGCGGCTTCCGTGAGGACGCGCGTGGTTTCCTGGAACGAAGCCGCCGATATGAACGACTGTGTCTGCAGCGAGGCCTTGGTGATGCCCTGCAGCACCGGCAGCGCCTCGGCAGTCTTCAGGCCTTCGTCCGACGCCTTTTCGTTGACCGCGTCGAATTCGAGCCGGTCGACCAGTTCGCCCGTCAGGAAAGTCGTTTCGCCCGGATCGGTGATTTCGACCTTTTGCAGCATCTGGCGAACGATCACCTCGATGTGCTTGTCGTTAATCTTCACGCCCTGGAGCCGGTAGACTTCCTGGATCTCGTTGATCAGGTAGTCGGCCAACGCCTCGACGCCCATCACGCGGAGGATGTCGTGCGGTACCGGATTGCCGTCCATCAGCGCATCGCCCTTCTCGACGACGTCGCCTTCCTGAACTGCGATCGGCTTGCCTTTCGGCAACAGATACTCGACAGGCTCCGCGTCCTTGGCATCCGGATGGACGAAGACGCGACGCTTGTTCTTGTAATCCTTGCCGAACTCCACGCGTCCCGCTGTATCCGAGATAATCGCGAAATCCTTGGGCTTGCGGGCCTCGAACAGCTCCGCGACACGCGGCAAGCCGCCGGTGATGTCGCGTGTCTTCGAACCTTCGAGCGGGATACGCGCCAGGACGTCGCCTGCGTGCACCTCCTGGCCGCCCTCGACCGACAGGATGGCGTCTACCGACAGGAAGTAGCGGGCTTCCGCACCGGAATCGAGCTGAATGACCTCGCCCTTTGCATCGCGCAGGGTAATGCGCGGGCGAAGGTCGCTGCCCTTGGGCTGCTGCTTCCAGTCGATGACCGTCTTGTAGGACAGGCCCGTGGCTTCGTCGGTGATGTCGCGCATCGACACGCCGTCGACGAGATCCATGTAGTTCACCACACCTTCCTTCTCGGTGATGATCGGGCGGGTATAGGGATCCCATTCGGCAAGGCGGTCGCCGCGTTCCACGATGGCGCCGTCGTCCTTGAGCAGACGGGCGCCGTACGGCACGCGGTAGGACGCGCGTTCGCGGCCCTGCTCGTCGACCAGAACGATTTCCGTGTTGCGGGCCATCACGACCGGCATCTTGTTGCGGTCGATCACGACGTTGCGGTTGTTGACCTTGACCGTCGCGTCGAACGAGGCCTCGACGCTCGACTGCTCGGCGCCTCGCTGGGCGGCGCCGCCGATGTGGAACGTCCGCATCGTCAGCTGCGTGCCCGGCTCGCCGATGGACTGCGCCGCGATGATGCCGACCGCTTCGCCCATGTTGACCGGCGTGCCGCGCGCCAGGTCGCGGCCATAGCAGGCGGCGCAGACGCCGCCTTTGGTCTCGCAGGTCAGCGCCGAACGGATCAACACCGATTCAACGCCCATCTCGTCGATCTTCTCCGCGAGCGCCTCGTCGATGAGCGTGCCCTTCTTGGCAATCTTGTCGCCGGAGACCGCATCCACGACATCCTCCGCCGTGGTCCGTCCGAGCACGCGCTCGGACAACGGCTCGAGTACGTCGCCGCCCTCGATCATCGCCTTGATGGTGAGCGCATTGGAGGTGCCGCAATCGGTCTCGATGACGGTGCAATCCTGCGCGACGTCGACGAGACGGCGGGTGAGATAGCCCGAGTTGGCGGTCTTGAGCGCCGTATCGGCCAGGCCCTTACGGGCGCCGTGCGACGAGTTGAAGTACTCGAGCACCGACAGGCCTTCCTTGAAGTTCGAGATGATCGGGGTCTCGATGATCTCTCCCGACGGTTTGGCCATCAGGCCGCGCATGCCGGCGAGCTGTTTCATCTGGGCCGCCGAACCGCGCGCGCCGGAATGCGCCATCATGTAGACGGCATTGACCAGCTTGCCGGGCTCGACCTTCTGAAGGCCATCCATCATCGCGTCGGCGACGTCGTCGGTGCACTGCGACCAGGCATCGACGACCTTGTTGTACTTCTCGCCCTGCGTGATCAGGCCGTCGAGATACTGCTGCTCGTACTCCTTGACCTTGTCTTGGGTCTCGCTGACCAGCTTTTCCTTCGCCGGCGGAATCAGCAGGTCGTCCTTGCCGAACGAGATGCCCGCCTTGCAGGCGTTGGCGAATCCGAGACCCATGATGCGGTCGGCGAAGATGACCGTGTCCTTCTGGCCGCAATGGCGGTAGACGAGATCGATCACATCCTGGACGTCGCGCTTCGTCAGCACCTTGTTGAGCACTTCGAGCGGGACGTTCGGATTCTTCGGCAGAAGCTGCATGATCATCAGGCGGCCGGGGGTCGTCTCGACGCGGCGCGTGACGTCGTTGCCTTCGGCGTCGACGGTGTTCATCCGCACTTGCACCTTCGAATGCATCGTCACCGCGCCGGCGTTCAGCGCCTGTTCGACCTCGCCGATGTTGCCGAACGCCATGCCCTCGCCCGGCTCGCCGTCGCGGTCAAGGCTGAGATAGTAGATGCCGAGGACGATGTCCTGCGACGGCACGATGATCGGCTTGCCGTTGGCCGGGCTGAGGATGTTGTTGGTCGACATCATCAGCACGCGGGCTTCGAGCTGCGCATCAAGCGACAGCGGAACATGGACCGCCATCTGGTCGCCGTCGAAATCGGCGTTAAAAGCCGTACAGACCAGCGGGTGCAGCTGGATCGCCTTGCCTTCCACGAGCACCGGCTCGAAAGCCTGAATGCCGAGACGATGCAGGGTCGGCGCGCGGTTCAGCATGACAGGATGTTCGCGGATCACCTCTTCGAGGATATCCCAGACTTCCGGCCGCTCCTTTTCGACAAGGCGCTTCGCGGCCT
>JAYQUR010000221.1:0-6158 GCA_038148075.1 Alphaproteobacteria bacterium
GCCTTATAGGGACTGTCCGGGGTAGGCGTCAGACAGCCCTTTTTGACGGATTACCGGGGGTAGGCGTCCGATAATCCGCCGCTTGCCGTGCTCCGGTCGAAACCAGCGCCTGGCAAGTCTGCGGTCGGCATGTCGAAGCAGGGAACGCCGCCGGCTCCCGGCAGCAATCGACAGACCGACTCCATCTAAACCACAGACCTTCCCGAATGCGGCCCCGCGCCCGTCACGGGGCGCTTCGGTATTCTGGCGGCAATTCGGTCACGCATCGTCTCAACCTGGCAAAAACCGCTAATATTAATACAATTTCTATGCCACGAACAGATTCTTCTTTGATTCCAAGCGATTGCCGGAACACTTCACCGAACGCTTTCGCAAAGTTGTAAAATATACCGACAATTCGCCGCTGCGTGGCTGTCATCTGCGCTGCCGACCCGGCTCGTGCGCATCCCGCCGAACACACGTATCGTTGAAAAATATATCGATCCTATATATATTGGCAAGATACAAAAACCTTCGACGCCGGAACGCCTGTCCATGGACGTAAAAACCCTCTGCCTCGGCATCCTAACCCGCGGCGACGCCACGGGATACGAAATCAAGAAGCAATGCGAGGAAGGCCCGTTTTCCTACTTTTACGCGGCCGGCTTCGGTTCGATATACCCGGCGCTGAATTCCTTGTGCGACGACGACCTCGTCGCCGTGCGGGAAGTCCGGGAAGAGGGTCGCCCGACGCGAAAGGTCTATTCGATTACGGGCCCGGGCCGGCTCAAGCTCATGGAATCGCTCTCGACGCCGCCTGCCCCCGACCGGCTTAGGTCCGATTTCCTTCTGATGAGTTTCTTCGGACATCTTCTTTCGGCCCGCCGCATCGACGCTCTCATCGACCAGCGACTATCGTTTCTGCGAGACCGCCTTACCGAGATGCGCGATTGCGAAAAGTCAGACCTGCCGAGCGGCGAGGCATTCACCCTCGGGTACGGGATTGCGATTTACGACGCCGCGATCGACTATCTCGAAGGCCATCGCCATGAAATCGTGGGAGCCGTCCTCCGCGAAGAATTCGCAACGGAGAAAATGGCGCCCGCCGTTCGGGAACCCGCAACGGAGCGAGACCGATGAGAAGCTCGATCCTGATTGCGGGCATTCTCGCGCTCGGCGGCGCCGTCTGGATCGCTTCCGGTCAGTTCGCACCGGGCGACAAGACCGCAAATGCAAACGGCGCCGGCTCGACGGAAACGGAAACGCCGCTCGCCGCCGTCAGAGTCCGAACGCTTGAATCGCGGGAGCGCGAGCGCTTTATCCGGATCAACGGCCGCACGGAAGAATCTCGCCGCGTCGTCGTTCGCGCGGAGACGCCGGGACCGATCGCGGAAATCGGCGTCGACGAAGGGACCGTCGTAGAAGAAGGCCAGCTCATCGCCCGGCAGAGCGAGGAAGACCGTCGCGCCCTGCTGGCTGAGGCGCAGGCGCTCGAGAAGCAGAGAAACATCGAATACCGGGCAGCGTCCGAACTCGCGCGGAAGGGTTTCCGGTCGGGAACCAAGCTCGCCGAGGCTCAGGCGCAACTCGAAGCGGCGCAAGCGCGAAGCGAGACGATGCGTCTCGACCTCGCGCGGACGAAAATCAAGGCGCCGTTCAGGGGAGTTCTGGAAAAGCGGCACGTCGAGAAAGGCGATTTCGTCCAGAAAGGAGACCAGATCGCAACGGTCGTAGATCTCGACCCGCTGCTTGCCGTCGGGTTCGTCAGCGAACGCGACGTGGCAGCGATCGAAGTGGGCCGGCAGGGCAGCGTCCGCATCATCGACGGACGCGAGGTTCAAGGTACTGTCCGCTTCGTCAGTACGGTGGCGGACGCCGCGACGCGATCGTTCGCCGTCGAGCTGGAGATCCCGAACGAGGCGCGGAAGATCCGCGCGGGCCTCACCGGCGAGCTTCTGCTGCCGCTGTCCCCGGTCTCGGCGCACCTCATATCTCCGGCATGGCTCGCCCTGTCGGCCGACGGCACGATCGGAGTCCGGGCGGTAGATGGCAACGACACCGTCGTCTTCGCCCCTGTGAAGATAATTGCCGACACGCCTGAAGGCCTCTGGGTCGCGGGTCTTCCCGACCGCATTCGCGTGATTACCGTCGGTCACGAGTTCGTCGACACCGGACAGCGGGTCAGGGCCGTCGCCGACGACGGGGCTGCGGGCACATGAGCCTCATCGACGCCGCCTTCTCGCGGTCGCGGACGGTTGTCTCCGTCCTCGCCCTGCTCCTGATCGCGGGGATGTCGACCTATCTCAACATCCCCAAGGAATCCCGGCCGGACGTCAACGTCCCGATCATCTATGTCTCGATGACGCTGGAAGGCATTTCGCCGGAGGACGCCGAGCGCCTGCTCGTCCGTCCCATGGAGACGGAGCTGAAATCGGTAGAGGGCGTGAAGGAGATGCGCTCCACCGCCTTCCAGGGCGGCGCCAACGTCCTGCTCGAGTTCGAAGCCGGCTTCGACGCCGACAAGGCCCTGCAGGACGTTCGGGAGAAGGTCGACATCGCGAAGACGGAACTGCCCGAAGACGCGGAGGAGCCGCGTGTGAACGAAGTGAACCTCGGATTGTTTCCGGTTCTCGTCGTCACGCTGGGCGGCAACGTTCCGGAAAGGACGCTGCTGAAACTCGCCCGAGACCTGCAGGAGACGCTCGAGGGCCTGTCGAGCGTGCTGGAGGTCAATATCGGCGGCGACCGCGACGAACAGGTGGAGCTGATCATCGATCCGCTGCTGCTCGATTCCTATGCGCTCGATCCCAAGCTGATCCTCGACTCGATCGCCCGGTCCAACAAGCTGATCGCCGCCGGCAAGCTGCGTACCGACCGGGGCAGCTTTGCCGTCAAGGTCCCGGGTCTTTTCGAGAACGTCGACGACATCCTGAACATGCCGCTGAAGGTGAACGGCGACAGTGTCGTGACCGTACGCGACGTCACGTCCGTACGCAGAACCTTCAAGGACCGCGAAACGTTCGCCCGGCTCGACGGGAAGCCGGCGATATCGCTCGAGGTCAAGAAGCGGTCGGGCGAAAACATCATCGAGACCGTCAACCGCGTAAAACAGGTCGTCGAGGACGCCCGCAAGGACTGGCCGGAGAATATCGCGGTCACGTTCTCGAACGACGATTCCAAGAATATCCGGGTGATGCTCAGCGACCTGCAGAACAACGTACTGTCCGCGGTCCTGCTGGTGATGATCATCGTCGTCGGCGCGCTCGGACTGCGCACCGGCCTCCTCGTCGGCATAGCGATCCCGGGATCGTTCCTCACCGGCATTCTCGTGCTCGCCGCCTTCGGGCTGACGGTGAACATCGTCGTGCTGTTCTCCCTGATCCTGTCGGTCGGCCTTCTGGTGGACGGGGCGATCGTCGTCACCGAATACGCCGACCGTCGAATGATCGAAGGCGCGGGTCGGCGCATAGCCTACGCCGAGGCGGCCAAGAGGATGGCATGGCCGATCATCGCGTCGACGGCAACGACCCTCGCCGCCTTCCTGCCCCTGCTCTTCTGGCCGGGCCTTGTCGGCGAGTTCATGAAGTTCCTGCCGATTACGCTGATCGCAACCCTGACCGCATCGCTTGCGATGGCGCTGGTTTTCGTGCCGACGCTCGGCGCGCAGTTCGGCAAACCGGGTGCCGTCGACGCCCGCGCCGTCGAACGGATGCGCGCGATGGAGTCGGGCGACATCAATGCTGCAGGCGGTTTCACGGGGCTCTATATCGGATTCCTCCGGGGCGCCCTCCGGCATCCCGCCAAGGTGGTGGCGGTTGCGGCCGTTGCGCTGGTTGCGGCATGGACGCTCTACGCCAACTACGGCCGCGGCTTCGAGTTCTTTCCGAAGGTCGAACCCGACCGCGCCGTCATGAAGGTCTTCGCGCGCGGAAACCTGTCGGTAACCGAGCAGGCGCGTCTTGTCGGTGAGGTCGAGAAGCGAATCCTCGACATGCAGCGCGAACGCGGCGAGTTGCGGGCGGTGTACATCCTGACCGGCGAGCAGGAACGGCGCGACGATACGCCGTCCGATATCATCGGAACCATCAATCTCGAGTTCGGTTCCTGGGACGCGCGCCGTCCGGCGGACGAAATTCTCGCCGATATCGTGGCCCGCTCTCGGGAACTTGCGGGTATCCATGTCGAAACCGCGAAGGAGGAAGCGGGCCCGCCGATCGGAAAGCCGATCCACATTCTCGTCACGTCGCGCGCGCCAGAGACGATCGAGCCCGCGACCGCAAGGATCCGGGCGCATCTCGACAGGATGGCCGGCCTGAAGGATATCGAGGACGGTCGTCCCGTGCCCGGCATCGAATGGGAGCTCCGTGTCGACCGAGCGCAGGCTGCGAAGTTCGATGCGGACGTGACGCTCATCGGCAACATCGTCCGGCTCGTCACCAACGGCCTCAAGGTGTCGGATTACCGCCCCGACGACGCCGACGACGAGATCGATATCGTCGTCCGCTTTCCGACAGAGTTCCGCACGCTTTCCGAACTTGACCGGATCCGCGTCCAGACCGGCAAGGGCCTGATCCCGCTCAGTAATTTCGTCACACGGACGCCGAAGCCGCAAACGGGGGAATTGCGCCGCACCGACTCCCGGCGCTCCATGACCGTCAAGGCCGACGTGCTTCCCGGTATCCTTGCGGATAACAAGATGCGGGAAATCCGGACATGGATCTCCGGCGAAGCGAACCTCGATCCCCGTGTCGTCATCGAATACAAGGGCGAGGACGAGGAACAGAAGCGTGCTGCGGCATTCCTCGGTCGCGCGTTCGGCGTGGCGCTTTTCCTGATGGCGATCATTCTCGTCACGCAGTTCAACCGCTTCTACTCCGCGTTCCTGATACTGACGGCGGTCGTCATGTCGACGGTGGGCGTCATGCTCGGTCTGCTCACGATCGGCCAACCGTTCGGAATCGTGATGAGCGGCATCGGCGTGATCGCCCTCGCCGGCATCGTGGTGAACAACAACATCGTCCTTATCGACACGTACGACCGGATCGCGAAGGAGACGGACGACGCCGTCGAAGCGATCCTGCGGACCGGCGCCCAGCGCCTCCGGCCTGTCCTGCTGACGACCGCGACGACGATCTTCGGCCTGCTGCCGATGGTCACGCGGGTAAATATCGACTTCGTCACCCGCGACGTCTTCATCGGCGCGCCGTCCACCCAGTGGTGGCAGCAGCTTTCCACCGCGATCGCGTTCGGGCTCGCCTTCGCGACGATCCTTACGCTCGTCGTGACGCCGTCTCTGCTGATGATCCGATCGAACGTCGCCTCCTGGCGGGAGAGGCGAAAAACGAAGATGGCCGCCCCGATGAATGTTCACGGATAGCTTCCGTCAGGTTTACACCGCTTGGGAGCCGCGGCTTGACCCCTCCCGCAGAGCGGACATAATCCGCCGCGAGAGGTAACAGGGACGGTATCCGCGAAATCCGCGGAACGAGAAGGGACCGATGACAATCGACATGTCACGGCAGCCGGTGCTTGCACTGCCATTCGAATCGACGCGGGCAATTCTGAAAAAATGGGCGGATCGCGACCCCGACAAGATCGCGATCGTCGATCTCGATCAGAACGACAAGTCGATCAGCTGGGGCCGGCTCGCGGCCGAAGCCGACAGGGTCGCGCAATGCCTCAAGGATCGCGGCGTCCGGCCGGGCGACAAGGTCGCGCTCCTGTCCGACGAGTTCGTCGAAAAGCTTATTATCTGGATGGGCATATGGCGCCTCGGCGCGGCAGTCTGCCCGCTGAACGTGGAGATGAACGAGGCGCACCTCGTCGAAATTCTCGAGGGCATCGAGCCGGTACTCACCCTGTGGCACAAGGACCTGAACGGCCCCGAAATCACGGCCGGGCTCAAGACGCCGGCAATCCGCTTCGGCGACTGGTCGGCAGACGGCGCGCCGTCCGGTGAAGCCGACGACTTCTTCCCGATCCTCGCGGGATACGAACTCGGCGCCGGTAGCGATATCGAGAGCGAGAACGGCCCGGAGGACCTCGCCTGCATCTTCTGCACCTCGGGCACGACGTCGAAGCCCAAGAGCGTCGTCTACAACCACATGTCCTACTGGCTAAGCGGTCTCTCGACGCTCGACATGCTGGGCCTGACCGAAGACGACCGGACGCTGGAATAT
>JAYQUR010000222.1:0-6123 GCA_038148075.1 Alphaproteobacteria bacterium
GTACATGATGTACATGATGATCGAGCTGATCGGCCCTGTCGCCGCGCTGTCGGTCGACGCGACGACGCAGGTCGTGAAGTACGGCTTTTCGGACTGTGCGTCGGTCACGCTGCGCTTTGCCGGCGGCGAGACGGGAACGCTGACCGCCATCGGCGTCGCCCCCAATTTCAACCGGCTCCACTTCTATGGCGACAAGGGTTGGGCCGAGGTCCGGGGCACCGAGCGCATCGAATACCAGATGCTCGGCGGCGATCTCGTCGTCGAGGAATTCGACGCCGTGGACATGTGCCGCAAACAGCTGGAACTGTTCGCCGCAGCGGCGCAGGGAAAGGCGGCGTGGCCGGTCCCGCCGGCGGATGCGATCAACGGCGTGGCAGCGCTGGAAGCGATGCTGATTTCGTCTCGAGACGGTGGTGCGGAGATATCGGTCTGAGGGGCGTTCAGCCGTTGATTTCGTCGATCACGATGAGAATTTCTACCGGAAGAACGAAAGAAAGGATTGAGATCAGGAAAAGCCATAACCAGCCGTGACGTCGCCAACCGGCATCGTCCAGCCCGTCCGAACCGATCAGTTTTGGCAATCTCCAGCTGAACCCGAGCCAAAGGATCGCATGGACAACGGAGATTCCGGGCAGGCTCACGGGGAGCGCGTACATCAATCCGAGACGCCCGTAGTTAATCAGTCCCGGTACCTTGATGACCCGATCCAGAACCGGGAACGAGACGCCCAGTGTCGAAACGCCCCAGAATCCCAGACTGGCAAGCATGGCGGATTCATCGTCCCATACCTTTTCGACGAATAAATAGACGGGAATCAGCAGGGATGGTCCTGCGGCGAGGATCAGCGCCAGAAACCAATCGCGCATTTTCCAGCCGAGGCTGTTCTGCATCTTGCGGGCGAGCAGAAACATGAACGGGTAATGCACCGCCAGAATGGCGAGGGCAAAGAACAAAACCGCGACGAAGACTCCGATCGCCGACAGGTCTCTGCTCGCCGAATCAAGTCCCCGGCAGTCCCAGTATTCGCAGATTATCATCCTGCTCGACCGAGTTTAGTACGGGCACCCCTCCCGCCCGCAATCTCCCTGCTCGGGCGTCACGTAGACGCCGCAGACCGGGCACGAGGTCATGTCCTCGACGCTGTCGCGGCGGGCCTCCTCCATCTGCTTCGCCTTGTTGCGGCGGGCGACGATCTTGAAGCCGTACCAGACGGCCGCGATGATCGCCGCGAGTACGACGAATTTCATAATCATCTTCCGGCCCTCACAGCCCGTAGCGTTTCCAGAGCGCCCATTCGTCGAGTGCCGCCGCAATCGCTGCGGGGTCGATGGACGAGGCGCCGCCCCCGCGCAGGCGGCCCAGCAGGCCCCGCCTCACCTCGGCGCTGCGGAACTTCACCTTGTCGCCGAACCGGCGGCGCATTTCCGAGCGCATTTCCGCGAGCCCGTCGACAAGACCGTTGTCGACCGCCTGGCGACCGGTCCACACGTCGCCGGTGAACAGCGCATCGTCGGTCGCGATCAGCCTGTCGCCGCGCCGGTCGCGCACGTAATCCTTGAAGGTCTCGAAGATATCCGCATGCAGTTCCCGCAACCGGTCGACGTCGTCGGCCTTCTCCGGCTGGAACGGATCGAGCATGCCCTTGCGCGGCCCGGTCGCGTGGACCCGGCGCTCGACGCCATAGCGCTCGATCAGGTCGCTGAAACCGAAGCCCGCCGAAATCACCCCGATGGAGCCCACGATCGAGTTCGCGTCGACGAAGATCTCGTCTCCGGCGCACGCCAGCCAGTAGCCGCCGGATGCGGCGACATCCTCGCAGAAGGCGACGACGGGCACGCTGTTTTCGGCCGCGAGATCCCGGACGCGCTTCGCAATCAACGCGCTCTGGACGGGCGAGCCGCCGGGCGAATTCACCACCAGCGCCACCATTTTCAGGTTTCGGGTGGAGAACAGCTTCTCGATTGCCTTCTCAAAGCCCGACAGGGTGATGCCGGCACGTCCTGGCCCGGCCGCCCGGCCGATGACGCCTTCGAGACGCAAGACACCGACGACGGGCGCCGGATTCCGGAACCGCTCGACCGGCAGTGCGGCGAGCAGGCGGTGAAACTGGTTTTTGAGATCTTCGAGAGCCATGCCCGGTTATATCACGTTCGCGTCGCCGCGATATCCAGTGCGCCGCCGCGGAGGACAGCGTCGGCATCGGGAGTGAACGCGCCGTCGTCGCGGTGGAGAACCATGCCCGCCGAAACGGCCATGGGCGTGCGGATGCTCTTGCGGGCGCGAACAATGACTCGGCGCGCCACGACGCCCGCTTTGGGCCACAGCGGGTAGACCACGATTTCGCCGGCCCGGCCGTCCAGCAGGGAGAGAATATCGCCGAGCCGGTCGGCGCGCTGGATCAGCGTGACGGAGCCTTTCGCCTTTACCATGCGCAGCAGGAACCCGATCCAGTCTGCAAGCGTCGCGGCGCCCTCGACGCTGGCCGCCGCGCGACCCGGTTCGGGCGAGACGTCGGCGCGGCCGGCATCGAGAAAAGGCGGGTTCGCCATCGCATGGTCGAACGAGCCGGGAACCACGCGGGGCAGCGGCGTTGCGAGATCGCCGATCATCGCCTGAAACGACCGCTCGAGGCCGTTGAGCCGTGCGTTGTCGTTCGCGAGGCGGACCATCTCCGGCTGAAGCTCGATGCCGGTGACGCGGACGCCGTCGACCCGCCGGGCCAGACAGAGCGCGGCGGCGCCGTGCCCGGTTCCCGCGTCGAGTACCGTCTGCCCCGGCTCGACCGCGACGGCGGCCGCCAGAAAGACGGGATCGATGGCGGCGCGATAGCCATCCGCGGGCTGGCGCAGGGTCAGCGTCCCGCCGAGAAAGGCATCCTCGGTGATCCCCCCGGGAAGAACGGGTTCAGACAACCCGGTCCCCTTCGCCCGCATCCTCGAACAGACGCTTGGCGCGATCGTAATCCTCGTCCGCGACCATCAGACGCATGGGGATTGCGTTCGCGCTGCCCTCGAGGACGCTCATGTGACCGTCCATAACGAAAACCTCGATTTCTTCCGCCGCAAGCAGCGCTTGCGCCCAGGAGAGAAATACACGCTCGTTGGTTCTGAGAAGTTCCTTCACGCCGATCCGCCTTGACCGCCACTTCGCCGCCACTATGTTCCGGGTGTAGGCAGTCACCGTCAAGAATCGGGGTTTTCGTGAGCGTCGTCGTCGAATTCGACAAGGATCGGCCGGAACGTCCGGCGCCGTCTATGGAGTCGCTAACCGCGCTGACCGCGGACGACATCCAGAACGTCAACAAGACGATCATCGAGCGGATGGAAAGCCCGGTGATTCTGATCCCGCAGGTCGCCGGCCACATCATCGCGGCAGGCGGCAAGCGGCTGCGCCCGATGCTGACGCTCGCATGCGCGCGCATGTGCGGCTACGAGGGCGACCGGCACATCGGTCTCGCCGCCTGCGTCGAATTCATCCATACCGCGACGTTGCTCCACGACGACGTCGTCGACGAGAGCGATCTGCGCCGCGGCGCAGCCAGCGCCAATGCCGTGTTCGGCAACAAGTCGAGCGTCCTTGTCGGCGATTTCCTGTTCAGCCGCGCTTTCGAACTCATGGTCGAGGACGGCAATCTCGACGTGCTTCGCATCCTGTCGCAGGCCTCGTCCGTGATCGCCGAAGGCGAGGTGCTGCAGCTCGTCACTGCGAACGACACCGAGACGACGGAGGCCGACTATTTGGAGGTCATCCGCTCCAAGACCGCCAAGCTGTTCGCCGCCGCCTCCGAGATCGGCGCGGTCGTCGCGGACCGGCCGAAGTCCGAGTGGCAAGCCCTCGAGTCCTTCGGCCACAATCTCGGCATGGCGTTCCAGCTGATCGACGACCTGCTCGACTATTCGGCGCGTCAGGCAACTCTCGGCAAGACGGTCGGCGACGATTTCCGCGAGGGCAAGATCACGCTGCCGATCGTCCTCGCCTTCGCGGCGGCCAGCGACGACGAAAAGGCGTTCTGGCGCCGCACGCTGGAAGACCTCGAACAGAAGAAGGGCGATTTCCGGCGCGCCGTCTCGATGCTGGAGAAATCGGGCGCCCTCGCCGCGACCCAGGAACGGGCCAAGGACTACGGCGCGCGTGCCTGCGCGGCGCTCGATCCGTTTCCCGACTCCGAGATCAAGGACGCGCTGCAGGAAGCCGTCCAGTTCGCGATCCACCGGTCGTACTGAGACAGCCGGCAGGCGGGCGCGTCAGCGGCCCCGGAACTGCGGCTTGCGCTTTTCCATGAACGCCTTCTGGCCTTCCAGATAGTCCTCGCTCGCGAAGCAAGCATCGATCTGCGCCTGGACCGTTGCCATGTCGCGACGGCTCTCGTCGCGCAGCACGTTGCGGATCGACGTCTTGACCGACCGCAGCGTTAGCGGCGCGTTGGCGGCGATCACGCCGGCGATTTCCTTCACGGTTTCTTCCAGCTCGGCAAAAGGCACGACGCGGTTCACCAGCCCCGTGCGAAGGGCGTCCTCCGCGGGATAGCGGTTGCCGGTAAAGAGCATCTCCGCCGCTGCCGCGGGCCCGACAAGATGGACGAGATTCTCGACGCCGCCGTAACCGAACCCGAGCCCGAGCTTGGCCGGCGGCGCACCGAACTGCGCGTTGTCGGCGGCGATGCGGACATCGCACAGCATCGCGGTCAGCACGCCGGCGCCGAGACAATAGCCATGGATCATCGCGATCATCGGCTTGGAGAACGCCTTCATCGCGGCGTTGGCCTGTTCGGACGCCTCGTCGTACATCGCCCGCGCTTCCTCCGACGACCGCTTCTCGCCGAACTGGGAGATGTCGGAGCCGGAGATGAACGCCTTTTCGCCGGCGCCGGCGATCACGCAGACGCGCACGTCGTCGTCCGCCTCGAAGTCGGCCATGATGCCGGGGATTGCGCGGCGCATGTCGTAGGTGACCGCATTATGCTTCGCGACCTGGTCGTAGATCATCCAGCCGATGCCGCCTTCCTTACGGGCGATCATTCGTCCGGGCGGTTTCTCTGCGGTTTCCTTCGCTGCTGCTTCTGCCATGGCGGGTTCCTTCCCTTCAGACGACGCTGTCGTCGCGCAGTTGTGCGATATCGTTTTCGCCGTAGCCGAGATCGGCGAGGATTTCGTCGGTGTGCTCGCCGAGCTCGGGCGTGGCTGTGCGAATGTCGCGCGGCGCGCGGCTCATGTTGACTGCCTGTCCGACCACGTGCTGCTTGCCGTGGACCGGCGACGTGACCGGCGCCGCAAGCCCGAGATGCTTGACCTGCGGATCGTCGAACATCTGGTCGATGGAATAGATCGGGCCGCACGGCACGCCGAATTCGTTGAAGATGTCGATCCATTCGGCGCTGGTCCTGTTGACCGTATGCGCCTCGATGTCGGCGTGCAGCGCGTCGCGGTTGTCGGAGCGCAGCTTGCCGGTGGCATAATCGGGGTTCGCGGCCATCGCTTCGTCGCCGAGCGCGCGGCACAGGCGTTCGAACATCTCCTGGCCGCCCGCGGCAATGTTGAAATGCCCGTCCGAGCATTTGTAGACGCCGGTCGGGATCGACGTGGGATGGTTGTTGCCCGCCTGAGGCGCGACCTCTCCCGCGAGCAGCCAGCGCGCCGCCTGGAAGTCGAGCATCGAGACCTGAGCTTCGAGGAGAGACGTGTGCACCCACTGCCCCTCGCCCGACGCCTCCCGCTCGAGGAGCGCGATCAGGATGCCGATGGCGCAATATAGACCCGACGACAAATCGGCGATCGCCGTCCCGACTCGCACCGGCCCCTGCCCCGGCAGGCCGGTGATCGACATGATGCCGCCGAGCCCCTGCGCGATCTGGTCGACGCCGGGCCGCTTCTCGTAGGGGCCGTCCTGGCCGAAGCCGGAGATCGAGCCGAGCACGATCCGCGGGTTCACCTTCTTGAGCGTCTCGTAATCGACGCCGAGCCGGTACTTCACGTCCGGCCGGTAGTTCTCGACCACGACATCGGATTTCTCGACCAGCTTGTAGAAGATCTCGCGCCCCGCCTCCTCCTTGAGGTTCAGCGTCATCGAGCGCTTGTTGCGATGGAGATTCTGGAAATCGGGGCCGGCGCGGTCGCCCGTGATGCC
>JAYQUR010000223.1:0-6119 GCA_038148075.1 Alphaproteobacteria bacterium
CGGCTCGGAAATCTTGCGGCCGTCGACGACAATCCGGCCGTCGGCGATCCAGCGCTCGGCCTCGCGCCGCGAACAGATGCCGGCGCGCGACAGGCGCTTGGCGATACGTTCCCGCCCGTCCGGTTCGTTCATATCAGGGTCATTTTCCCGGCGCGGTCCCCGCGCGTCATTTCCCACGCGAAGCTTCCGCGATGAAGGCGTCGAAGATCCTGTCGTCGGCCGGGTCGATGGAAAATTCCGGATGCCATTGCACGCCCAGACAGAACCGGCGTCCGGGTGCCTCGATCCCCTCGACCACGCCGTCCGGCGCGACCGCATCCACGATCACGCCGTCGCCGACGTCCTTGACCGCCTGGTGGTGAGCGGAATTGACGGAGAGCTTTGTTGCGCCCGCAATGCGATGCAGGAGGGTGCCTTCGGTTACGACCACGTCGTGGCCCGCCTCGTTGCGGGGGTTGGGCTGTTCGTGGGCGAGCGCATCGTCGATCTCGTCGGGTATATGCTGGATCAGCGTCCCGCCGAGCACGACGTTGAGAAGCTGCTGGCCGCCGCAGATGCCGAGCACCGGCATGTCGCGGTCGAGCGCGCCCTGCGTTACGCCCCATTCGAAATCGGTGCGTTGCGACTTGAGGACGACCGAGGGATGGCGGGCCTCGGCGCCGAACAGGGCCGGATCGACGTCGAACGCGCCGCCCGTGACGATCAGACCGTCGATCTCGTCGAGATAGGCGCCGACCTGGTCGACCTCGTGCGGCAGCATGATCGGCAGGCCGCCGGCACGCGTCACCGAACTCGCGTGGTTCACGCGGACCGCGTACCAGGGGAACTTCGAGTAGCCGCCGGGGTCTTCCGAATCGAGCGTGACGCCGATGACGGGGCGCTTCATCGCGATCGCCTCAACCCGCGGCGAGGAATTCGGCTTCCTCTTTGAGCCAGAGGTCGCCGAAGTCGACGTCCTGCCAGTCGTCGAACCATGGCTCGCCCCGGGTATAGTGGACGACGTTCGGGTGTCCGCTCTCGGGCGGCTCGTTCCAGCCCTCCAGCCAGTTCCAGGTCTCCGAGACCGCACCGATCAGCTCGTCATCGAGCCACGCGAAACGGTGCAGGTACTTTCCTGTCTCCGTGTTCGCGAGCTCGGGCGTAAGCGCCCGGTTCGCTGGATGTCCGCAATTGTAGAGAATCATCGACGACCAGTTCTTGCGCGGATAGAGCGTCTGCTTGCGGCCGTCCATCTTGTGCTTTTCGGAGGGGCGGTGGTCGTGGTGGACGCACATTACCGCGTACTTGTCGTCGATCTGCGCGATCAGGTCCGCAATGTCGGCTAGCCACAGGAAGTCGCAGTCGCAGAACATCGCCCAGCCTTCGTATCCTGCGAGGTAGGGCACGAAGAACCGCGTATAGGTGAAGTCGGTCGATGCAAGCGGGTCGATGTTGCGGGTATAGAGGCCGTCGGCGCGCAGCGCGTCCTGCACCAGCGGGATGACGTCTACGGGCACCGACGCGCGCTTCTCGAGCGAATGCTTGCAAACCCGGTAGGCGATGTCCTCGCGCCTGTCGTAGCCGACATAGATCGGAAAGGGTGATGCGTTCATGACGTCGTTGTCGCCGATGCGCGATTCGTTGTCCAGCGGACTTCAGCGACCGATCGACGCGGCGAGGGTGTCGAACGCGTCGTTCCAGTTGCCGTCCGGCCGTTGGCGGTAGACGGGCGATCCGGGGAACCACGGGCTCTCGTCGCCGTGAGCCATCCAGCGGAATTCCGGCGGCGCGGGGATCAGCACGTGCGTCGGCTTGCCGAGGGCTTCGCGCAGGTGAACCGTCGTATTGCTCACTGCGACGTATTCGTCGAGCAGCCCGGACAGCGCCAGCAGCGTCTCCAGGTCGTCGTTCGCACCCGACAGGTCGAGCACCGGCCGGCCGAGAGCGTGCGCGAAGGCATCGATTTCGCCTGGCCGCGCGCCGCGCTGGACCGCGACGATCGTCGCGTCTTCTGGAAGGGCGCCGGCAAGTGCGTCCGCGGGCGATTCCTTGAACAGCAGCCGCCTTCGGTTCGCGGTCCCGGCGCGCCACGTGACGCCGATCCACGGCGCGGGGCCGAAATTTTCGAGCTTCTCGCGAAGGGCGGCTTCGTGTTCCGCCAGTGCCGACAGTCCGATCGACGGGGGCGGCGCATCGCCGTCCTTCATTTCCAGCAGAAAAGGGAGGTCGCCGACGGCAACGACGTAATCGCCCGGCGTTCCGGCGTCGGCCGGCAGGATTTCGTCGACGATTTCGGCGCGCGCCAGCATCGCGGCGAGCCGCGGTTCCGGCCGGTAGGCGACCGAGGCGCCGCGCGCCTTGATCCCGGCCACGAATCTAAGGAAGAAGATCTCGTCGCCGAGACCCTGGTCGGCGAGGATCGTGACGCGTTTACCCGACAGGTTCTCCGGCAACGCCGTGCGTATCAATCCGCCGGAGGCGTTACGGACGCTTTCCCGTTCGAGATAGCGCCGCCACCCCTCGGCAAAGCGTCCCTCCGACAGAAGACAGTTGGCGAGGCCCGCGTTGGCATCGCAATGGTGCGCATCGGTCGAGATCGCCTTGCGATAGAATTCCTCGGCGGCGGCGATGTCGCCCTTCCGGCGGTTGACGTTGGCCGCGTTGCTCAGCATGTCGGCGTCGCCGTGCCGCGACGCGATGACCTTGCCGTAAAGCTCCAGCGCCTCGTCGTAATCGAAACGACACGCGAGGATGTTGGCGGGATTGGCGGCGATGTCGATATCGAACGGGGCGATCGCGCGGGCTTCACGGAACAGGTTTTCGGCGCGTTCTTCGTTGCCGGCCTCGGCGTGGAGCGCGCCCGCAGCGTTCAGGACGGTCGCATCCTCCGGCGAGAGCGCCAGAAGCGCGTCGTACTGTTCGATCGCGCCCGCGAAGTCTTCCTCCGCCCACAGGATATCGGCAAGCCGACGCCGCGCTTGCAGGTTTTCCGGGGCGAGCTGGACCGTGCGGGCGTAGTGGCGCGCGGCCTTGGCGTTTTCGCGCGCATCCGAGTAGGCATTTGCGAGATTGAGATGTGCGGAGGCGCTGTGCGGCGCGATTTTAACCGCCCGGCGCAGGATCTCCGCCGCCCGCTCCGGCTCGCCGGCAGCGCGATGCGCGGCGCCGAGATTGGCGAGAATTTCCGGGTTCTTGCCGTCGCGCCTGGACGCCTGGGTAAGGAGATCGACCGCGGTTGCAGGGTCGTTCTGGCGAAGCCGAATGGCCCCGAGGATGTGCAACGCGTCGGTATTGCCGGGCTGGTCCGCGAGGACGGCCGAACACAGACTGCCGGCCGTATCGAGGTTGCCCGTGCGAAACGCCTCGACAGCGTTCTCGAGCGAGGCGCGAAGGGAAGCGTTGGTCATCATGCCGCCGTTTCAGGTTCGGTTAACCAAAAACTACGGCGCGAGAGTTGCGAAACGGTAAAATTCAGGCGCGTTCCCGGGCGAGGGCCGCCGAGAGTTCTCCGAAGGCGCGCTCCCAATCGCCGTCGGCGGTTTGGCGGTAGACACAGGTGTCCGGAAACCAGGGCGATTCAGCGCCCGATTCCATCCATCTGAATTCGGGCGGGAAGGGGATCAGGACGTGGGACGGCCGTCCGCGCGCGGCGCGCAGATGAACGTTGGTGTTGCTGACGCATATATAGACGTCGATCAGCCCCATTAGCGCCAGCATGCTCTCGAGATCGGCGTTGAAGGCCGTGAGATCGTGCAGCGGTCGGCCGATACGGTTCGCAAGCGCGGCGGTCTCGCCCTTTGCGGGGCCTCTCTGCACCGCGATCAGCGTTCCGGCCAGCGATCCTGCCGCATCCGCGATCCGTTCGGCGGGTGCGGCCTTGAACAGCAGCCGGTCGCGGTCGGGCGTCCCCGCGCGCCAGGTCACCGCGATCCACGGCGGCGGACCGCAGGCTTCCAGGCGCGCGCGCATGGTCCCCTCAAGCTCCGCGAGCGGCGGTATGGCGAACGGCGGCGGCGGCGCGTCTCCGTCGGCCATGCCGGCGAGATAGGGCAGGTCGCCCACCGACACGGTCAGTCCCTCCGCCGGCGCATCGCCATCGAGCACGCGGTCGACGATCCCCGCGCGCCGAACCATGTCGGCGATGCGGGGAGAGGACCGGTACGACACGTCGGCGCCGCGGTCACGCAGGCCCGGCGCGAAACGCAGGAAAAACAGTTCGTCGCCGAGGCCCTGGTCCGCCTCGACGATCAATGACTTTCCGGCGAGATCGCCGGGTAGCCGCTCACGGTGGAGCCGATCCGCCCGGCCGCGGACGCTGTTCCGTCCGAGATAGTCCCTCCAGCCTGTCGAGAAATTGCCGCGCAGGAGTTCGACGATGGCGCGCCCCATCCGCGCATCAGGATGATCGGGCTCGACATCGAGTGCTCGGTCGAGGGCGGCGCGCGCGCCGTCCGGGTCTCCGACCGCGCGCAGCGCCACGCCGAGATTGCTCCAGCCAGTCGCGTACCCCGGGTCGATCTCGACCGCCGTCCGGTAATGCCGGAACGCATCGTCGTGCCGGCCCAGCGCGAACAGGCCGTTTCCGAGGTTGGTATGGGCTGCCGCCAGGCGCGGGGAAATCTCGAGCGCCTTGCGGTAGGACGCTACCGCCGCCTCGATGTCGCCGCGGTCGCGCGCCAGATGGCCGATATTGATACGGAGCTCGGCCATATCCGGCGCGACGGTCAGCGCACGGCGGTAGTGCTCTTCCGCCGCGGCGAGATCCCCGTTCGCGGCGGCGATGAGCCCGGATAGGTTCCGGACCTCGGGGTCATCCGGGAAACGGCGGCGCAGTTCGGCCGTTCGCGCGTCGGCTTCGGCGAGCCGGTCGTGCTCGAACAGTGCGCTGGCATAGTTGAGCGCAGGCTCGCGAGCGTCGGGCGCGCCGTCTGCCGCCTTCTCGAGATCGGTCAGACCCCGTTCGGTATCTCCCGCCAGCATCCGGGCAAGCCCCAGCGCCATGACGGTCGGCAGGTGGCCGGGAGTGCCGGCCAGCAATCTTTCGTAATACGGTATGGCCTCTTTTGCCTGCCCTGCCCTGGCAAGGCAATTGGCAAGGTTATAAAGGGTTTCCGGATGGTTCGGGCGCTGAGAATCCGCCTTTCGGTAGTGCGGTATGGCTGAATCGAACCTACCGTTTTCCATCAGTGCGGTTGCGTAGTTCTGAAGAAAATCGGGGTCGTGCGGCCGCAAAGCCGCGGCTCTCCCCAGATAGGTCTCCGCCTGTCCGCTATTTCCCGATTGAAGCGCAGCGACGCCCCGAAGATGCAACGCATCGGGGTTTTCGGGCTCGGCCGTCAGAACCCTTTCATACAGAGCGATCGCGGCGGACAGGTCGCCCGCCCTGTGGCGACCGTATGCCTCCCGCATCATCCCGGCGGTAGTGCTACCCATTGCTGCCGGCCTCTAACGCTGTTTTCAGGTCGTTTGCGAGTTTCTCGGCCGCGATTGCCCATCCGTTTCGGTAATCTTCACGGTATAGCGGGCAATTCGGAAACCAGGGGCTTTCTTCGCCAGTCGACATCCAGCGGAATTCCGGCGGATGCGGAACCAGTACCCCGGAGGGCAGGCCGCAGGCGGCGCGCAAGTGTACGTTCGTGTTGCTTACGCAGACATAGTCGTCGATCAGGCCAACGCAGGCGAGCATGTCCTCGAGGTCGTCGTTGAGGTCGGTAAAATCGGCGACCGGCCGACCGATGTCATTCGCGAGCGTGTCGATTTCGCTTTCTGCCGGCATCCGCTGAAGCGCGATCGGCGTTGCCTCTATCCCCCTTAACGCGGTCGAGATCGCGTCCTGCGGGACGATTTTCGACAGGCGGTCGCGCTGCTGGATACCGGCCCGCCAGGTGAGACCGATATAGGGAGCCGGACCGGCCGCCGCGAGTCGGGCGCGGATAGCCTCGACGCGGTCGGGCAGCGGAGCGAGGACGATGGACGGCGGCGTTGCGGGCGCATCGTTTGCTGCCAGAAGATGCGGCAGGTCGGCGGCGCAATAGGCGAGGTCTGCCGGCGCGGCGCGCATGCCGATGGGGCCGCAGTCTGATAGGATGTTCATCCGCCCGAACATGGCGCTCAGGCGCGGATCGCCCCGGTAGGCGACC
>JAYQUR010000224.1:0-6106 GCA_038148075.1 Alphaproteobacteria bacterium
CATCTCATGATCTCGCCGGTCGACCCGTACCTCGAAGGCTTCGTGGAGGCGGGCGCGGACATCGTCACGGTCCACCCGGAAGCAGGGCCGCATGTCCACCGGACGATCCAGGAAATCAAGCGCCTCGGCGCGAAGGCCGGCGTGTCGATCAACCCCGCCACTCCCGTCGAGACGGCCCTGGCGGTGCTGGGCGACGTCGACCTCGTGCTGGTGATGAGCGTCAATCCCGGTTTCGGCGGCCAGAAATTCATTCCCGGTGCGCTCGACAAGATCCGCGCGCTGCGCGAGGCGATCGACTCCTCGGGCCGCGATATCGACCTCGAGGTCGACGGCGGCATCGACCCGGCGACCGCCCGTAAGGCGATCGCCGCGGGCGCGGACGTGCTGGTGGCGGGCACGGCGACATTCAAGGGCGGGCGACGCAGTTATGCTGCTAATATTCGCCGGTTGCGCGGCGCTTGACCGGGGCGCCCGCTCCGGGCGGGCCGACGTCGGCCGCCGCCGTATCTGACGGACGCTTGATGATCGAACTGCGCCAGAGACTTAATCCGTCGACGCCTCGCGAGGTCGCGTATTGGGTGGCCCGCCTGTGGTTTCGCGGCATTTTCTACGGAAATTCGTTGCGGACGCGCCGGCCGAACGCGCTGACCTTCATTCCGCAGGAAAACTGGCCCGGCAGCACGGAACGCGGCGAGGCTTTTCTCGACGGCCGGCTGCGTTTTCTCAATCATTCGGTCAACGCCGCCGACATCCATAACGGGGCGGTCGACCCAGGCATTGCGTGGATGGTCGAGTTCCACAAGTTCTCCTGGCTGCGCGACATCCGCGCGGTCGGGACCGAAGCTGCCCGTCTGGAAGCGCGCAACAACGTGCTCGAATGGATTCGCCGGAACCAGAAGTGGCACCCGCTGTCGTGGCGGCCGGATATCCTGTCGGAACGCCTGTGCAGCTGGCTCACGCATGCGGAATTCATCTCGGCGGGCGCCGATTCGGACTTCGCAGCCGCCTTCCTCGACAGCGTCGCACGACAGGTAAAGCACCTGCGGCGCGCCGGCCGCTTCGTGAGCCCGGGGCTCGACCGCCTGATCGTTATTCGCGCGCAGATCTACGCGGCGCTGTGCCTGCCCGGCGGTATCCGCTACCTGCCGCGGCTGATGCGTCAGCTCGGCAACGCCTGCGACCGTCAGATTCTGCAGGACGGCGGGCACATCCAGCGCAACGGCGCGGCGCAGCTCGATGCGCTGCGATACCTGATCGACCTGCGTTCGGCGCTGCAGGCCTGCGCCGTAAACGCGCCCGAATCGCTGCAGCGCGCCATCGACCGCGCCGCCCCGATGCTGCGCTTCTTCCGCCACGGCGACGGCGGCCTGTCGCTGTTCAACGGCGCCGACGAAGGCGAGGCCTGGCTCACCGACGTGGTCCTCACCCGCGCCGAGGCGCGCGGCAAGCCGATGGCGTCGGCGCCGCATACCGGTTTCGAGCGGATCGTCGCGAACCGGACGATGGTGATCATGGATACCGGTCTGCCGCAGACGCGCATTCCGCGCAGCCATGCGGGAACGCTCAGTTTCGAGATGAGCGTCGGCAAGCAGCGCATCATCGTCAATTGCGGCGCGTTCGGCGGGCGCGAGGAATCGTGGCGCCACGTCCAGCGATCGACCGCAGCGCATTCGACCCTGACCGTCGACGATCGCAATTCGACGGCACTGCTCCCGGACGGCCGCATGGGACAGGGTCCGAAGAACGTGACCTGCGAACGCATGGAGGCCGACGGCAACGCCTGGATCGACGCCAGCCACGACGGCTACATGCCGTCGAACGGGGTCGTCCACCGGCGCCGGGTCTATGTGAACGCCGCGGGCACGGATATTCGCGGCGAGGATTCGCTGGCGGGAGAGGGCGAGCACAAGTTCGCCATCCGCTTCCATCTTCATCCGAGCGTGAAGGCGTCGCTGGTAAAGGACGGGACGTCGGTGCTGCTGCGCCTGCCCGACGGCAGCGGCTGGCGCATGCGCTGCGCCGGCGGCGTCGCGAGCCTGCAGGAGAGCATCTATCTGGGCGACCGTACCGAGGCCAAGCGCTGCGAGCAGATCGTGATCAACGGCGCCACCTCGCAGGGCGACGCGCTGGTCAAATGGGCGCTGACGCGCCTGACGAAGAGTTAGGATTGCGGCCGGCAGGCAGCGCGGGGCCGGCGCAGCTTATCTGAAAAACCTACAGCTGCCAGCGCCGGTAGTTTCCGGTCAGCGCGACGCTGCGCCACATCCCCTTCACATCGGCGACGACAGCATCCTCGACGAGCAGCTTTGCGAAGTCTTCGGCCGCGTAACCTGCATAGTCGTCGTGGGACACCGCGCCGATTACGGCGTGATAGCCCGACGCGCCATCCAGCGACGTCAGCAGATCGACGCCATACTCGTGCCTGGCTTCTTCCGGGTCGGCGAAGCTGTCATGGACATCGACCACGAAGCCGCGCGCCTTGAGGGCGCGGATGATGTCGATAACGCGCGAGTTCCGCAGATCCGGCACGTTTTCCTTGAAGGTCAGACCGAGGACAAGCACGCGGGCGCCGGCGCCGCGGCCCTGCTGCGCCATTTCGCTGGCGACGCATTCGGCGACGTAGGGGCCCATGGCGTCGTTGATCCGCCGGCCGGCGAGGACGATTTCCGGGTGATGCCCGACCGCCACCGCGGCGTGCGCGAGATAGAACGGGTCTACGCCGATGCAGTGGCCGCCGACGAGGCCGGGGCGGAAATTGAGGAAGTTCCACTTGGTGCCCGCAGCCTCGAGGACGTCATGGATCGATATGCCCATCTTGTGGAAGATGGTCGCGACCTCGTTGACGAAGGCGATGTTGATGTCTCGCTGGGCGTTCTCGATAACCTTGGCGGCCTCGGCGGAACGGATGTTCGCGGCACGGAACACGCCGCCGGAGGTGACGGCGCCGTACATGTCGCACAGCTTGTCGGCGACCTCCGGCGTCTGGCCGGAGACGACCTTGGTGATCCGGTCGACGGTATGCTCGCGGTCGCCGGGATTGATGCGCTCTGGAGAATAGCCGAGGAAGAAGTCCTCGCCGCACTTGAGGCCGGAGACCTGCTCGAGGATCGGCCCGCAAACGTCTTCGGTCACGCCGGGATAGACGGTGCTTTCGTAGACGACGATGGCGCCTTTCGCCATCGCCTCGCCGACGCTTCGGCTGGCGCCCTTCACGGCGCCGAGATCGGGCTGGTTGTTCGCCGCCACCGGCGTGGGCACGGTAACGATATAGATGTCCGCGCCCTTTATGTCCGCGGCGTCGCTCGAGTAGACCAGCGTACTCTTTTGGAGCCGTTCGGGTTCCACCTCGCGCGTGCGGTCTTCGCCGGCCGTCAGCTCACTCACCCGCCCCTTGTCGATGTCGAAACCGATCACATCGAAGGAGCGCGCCAGCGCCACGGCCAGCGGCAGCCCGACATATCCGAGGCCGACGACGACGATCTTGGTGTTCTTGTCCATTGAAACATTCACACGCAGAGACGGCGTTCGTCTACTTTCTCTGGGTGCGACTGTCAATTGAGAGCGGTCGATCGACGCGGTCCCGACTGAGACGATTTGCCCCTCAGTGAAGATCGCCAACACGATTATGGTATCATTAATCGCGGGTGCGTCAGAATCTCACCACGCAATTTGTTAGGATTTGTCGAGCGGCCTGCTCAGCGGGTAACCGCACGGAGATTGCCTTCCCCGATGCTCGGATTCGAGACTATTGGTAACGCTACCGTCATTGCCTATGACAATCGCCCGGTTATCGCGACCGATCCGTGGCTCGGCGAATCCGCGTACTTCGGAAGCTGGGGCCTGCCATTTGAAATTCCGGAGGCGCAGCGGGCCGCCATTTTTTCGGCAGACTTTCTCTGGATGTCTCACGGACACCCGGATCACCTGAATCCGGGATCGCTCGAACACCTGCATGGTCGGAAGATTCTTCTGCCGGACCATATCGGCAATCGAATTCGAGACGATCTATCGGAAGCCGGATTCGATGTTACCGTCATGCGAGACGGCGAATGGATGCAACTCAGCGACCGGATTCGGGCGCTTTGTTTTTCCGATTACTTTCAGGACGCCGTCCTGCTGATCGATGTCGGCGGCACCCTCCTTGTAAATCTGAACGACGCGACAGACCGGGGCTGGGGACGCCGGGTGAAATCCATCGTGCGCCAGGCGGACCGCAGCTTCATGCTGAAACTGTTCGGCTACGGCGACGTCGACATGATGAATTTCTTCGACGAATCAGGCGAAAGGATCGTTCCGACCAGCGTGCGCAAACGCCCCATCGGCGCACAACTGGCGTTCTTCGTCGAACTGTACAGCGTGACCGACATCATCCCCTTCAGTTGCTTTCACTACTATCAGCGCGAAGACAGCGTCTGGGCGAACGCACACACGACACCGCTCGAGGCGTTTCACGAAGGGTACGCGGGTTCACCGGCCCGCTTACACGACCCCTTCATCCGATTCGATGTGGAAACCGGGCAAATCACTCCACTTTCCCCTAAAGCAGTCGAACAAACGATCCTGGGGGCCGCCGAATTCGGCGATGACTGGAACGCGTCGCTCGAAGGCGGCGACCGGGAAAAGATCGCCGCCTATTTCAAAGCGATCGAACCGCTGTCGGACGAGATAGATTTCGTTCGGCTGGTCGTCGCCGGGGAAGAAACCCTAGTCGACCTGCCGGGCCGGCGAAAAGCCAAGCGCGGGGTAACTTTTGAAACGCCGCGCAATTCGCTCATGACGGCGATCGAGTACGAAATCTTTGACGATCTTCTGATCGGAAATTTCATTAAAACGACTCTGCACGGGAACTGGGAGTCCGAATCGCTTCACCCTCATTTCACGCCCCATGTCGCGAAATATGCAGACAACGGTCGAGCCAAGACGCGCGGCGAGGTAGATGCATACTTCGCCGCCTACCGCAGCCGCGCACCGATGGCGTTTCTCTCTCACGTTCTTGAACGCGAGAGCGAACGGAAGGTACGGAAGTTCATCGGCGCCGATACGCCGGCGTTCCGACTGGCGAAAAGAACGTATTTATTCCTGAAACGGGCGTAACGGGAACGCTCGGAAGGGCTAGCCCGCGGACGCAAGCTGCTCCCAAGCCCACGCATCTTGAACGATTTCCTGCAATCCCATTTCGGCACGCCAGCCGAGTTCGGTCCGGGCCTTCTCCACGTCGGCAACGAGCCGCGGCGGATCATAGCTCCGCGCCGGGCCGTAGGACCAGCGCACCCGTTTACCCGTGACTCCCTCGACGGCCGCTATCAATTCGAGCAGCGTCGTTTCCCTCCCGCTGCCAATATTCATGACCCTCTGCGTGCCGCGATACTCAAGAGCCGCTACATGGGCCTTCGCGATTTCGACCACGTGCGTATAGTCGCGCACGCAGGTCCCGTCGCGCGTATCCAGCCCCTTGCCAAAGACGGTAAACGGACTGTCGTTGCGAACGCAGTCGAGCAGGATCGGAACCACGTGCGTCCGCGGCTCCTGAATGTAACCGTGCCGTTCTCCCGCACCCGCCGCATTAAAATACCGCAGGCTTACGTGGCGAATTCCTGCATCCGCGAGAATTTCCTCACCCCAGAGCTTGGTTCTGCCATACGGATTTATGGGATCGGTCGGCGACGTTTCGGAGAAATCGGTGCCCTTGCCGTAAACCGCTGCGCTGCTGGAAAAGACGAACATGTCAGGCGCAAGATCGATCGCCCGAAGCAGGCTGCTGAGGTTGTTGTTGTAGTAACGCAGCGGGTCGCGGACACTTTCCGCCACGATATGATCCGCTGCGAGATGGATGACGCCGTCGAGGCCCGATATCGGGCCGATGTCCTGAACGGGACACTCATGAATTTCGACCGGCAGTTTGCGTGTCCACGGATTCACCCGGCGATCAACGACGACAGGCTCATGCCCCGCCTTCAGCAATTCATCGACGACGGAACTCCCTATGAAGCCGGAACCGCCGGTCACGAGCACCTTCATAACGCCCATCAAGCAAAGGTAAACACGCGCAAATCGAAGGGGGTCGCCAAGGAAGTCGGGATTTCAGTCATTGTCAGTCTGTGTAACT
>JAYQUR010000225.1:0-6080 GCA_038148075.1 Alphaproteobacteria bacterium
GTGCAACACCGGCGACTACTGGACCGTTGTCTTCAACCTCAACAAGGCGCTGAAGGAAGCCTGCGATCAGGCGGGTATCACGATTCCCTTCCCGCAGCGGACCGTCCACATGCAGCAGGCTGCTGAATAGGACGTCTGCCGATAGAGAAACGGGCCCGCTCTTTCAGCCGAGAGAGCGGGCCTTTTTTGTTTCGATTACGCGATCGTTCAGGCTGCCGCTTCGAACCGGTAGTAGTTCGCGAAGCGCATCAGGAACTCGTCCGTCATCGAGAACAGGATCGTGTCCTCCGAAACCTCGTGGCAGATCCAGTTCCACGTGGGCGCGCAGAACGTGTCTCCCCGGCCCCAGGTTATTTCCGTATCGCCGATCCGGCTCGTACCGCTCCCTGACATCGGACAGTAGACGAGGTTCGCGGTGTGCCTGAATCTTCGGGTCTTCAGTCCGGCCTCGAGCCGCTCCACATGAATCCCGATCGTCGGCATTTCGTCGGCTTCCAGCCTGATCCGTTTTCCGAAAAACCCTTCCGGATCGGGCGCGGCAGCCTCCGTCCGCCGGAGGAGGGTCTCCCACGTGAAGCGGTAGGGAGAATCCGGCGTCACCCGCTCGACCGGTGCAAATCCGTCGGGGTGATCCTCCACGAACATCGGCTCGAGCAGGTGCGTAAGCGGCACGTCGAGCCCGTCGAGCCAGTAGGCCGGGCGGTCGCCGTCGTGGCCGTGCCCGTGCCACGACCAACCGGGCGTGAGGACGATATCGCCGGTTTCCATCGGGTGTTTTTCGCCGTTGACGACGGAGAACGCGCCTTCGCTTTCGATGATCACGCGGAGCGCGTGCGGCGCATGACGGTGAGTCCGCGCCTGCTCGCCCGGCAGGATCATCTGGTAGGCATTGACGAGCGTCCTGGTCGTCGCAATGGCGTTTCCCGCGACCGGATTGCGCAGGATCAGGTTTCGACGTTCCGCGAGCTCGGTGTTTATCAGCCGCCCCGCGGCGTCGAGCGCGGCCTTGCACGTATCGTAGCGCCAGTGCATCGGCCTGAAGGGGCTTGCCGGTTCGGGGAACAGGATCGGCCGGTCGCGGTCGATCCAGCCAGGCGTCATGTCGAAAGGATCGAGCGCGCTGTAAAGGGCGTCCAGGCTGCCTGCGTCACGCAGCTCCGCAACCGTTCCGGCATCCCGGTTTCCGTCCATCGGATTTCCTCCCGTCGTTCGTCCGACTATATCACCGCTCGCGGATGTTTCCCGGAAATGGTTCGCATGCTATTGAAATCGTCGGAGAGACATTCGGTGGAGGACGGGACATGGCAGACGCGCGCAGCCAGGAGGAATTCCTGAAAGAGATGGAGAGCCGTTTCGAGGGCAAGCGGCACTCCGACTACCAGATGGTGAAGACGATCGCGGACGGCACCGCCACGAAGGAGCAGATCGGCTATCTCGCGGTTCTGTTCTACCATTTCACCAAGTGGACGCCGCAGGTGATTTCCACCATCCACTCGCGCTGCGACGACCGGACGATCCGCCGCCGCATCATGGACACGCTGATCGACGAGGACACCGAACTGCGCTGCGGCTCGGCGGGCCACGACTATCTGGCAATGCAGTTCGCGACGCGGTTCACCGGCATGACGGAGGCCGAGGTCGAGGCGCATCCGGTTCCCGAGGCCGTAAAGAACATGACCGCCTACCGTTTCAAGGTCGCGCAGGAAATGCCGGTGACGATCGCCCTGGGCAATTCGGGCGTCGCGTCGGAAAGCCACGCGCCGGAGATGTGCCGCATGATCTCGGACGGCCTGCGGGAGCACTTCGGCGTCATGGACGAGGACCAGGAAAGCTGGATCGTTCATATCGAGGGCGACGAGGAGCATTCGGAAACGGCGCTCAAGACCGTGCTCGAATACTGCACGACGCGCGAGCTGCAGGACCAGATGCTGTGGTGCATCGACGAGTACCTGACGCACTGGGGCAATTTCTGGAACGAATGCGTGAAGGGCGATCTGCGCCAGCCGCAGACGGCTGCAGCCGAATAGAAGGCGCCGCGGCCATCGGAAAACGACCTCAGTGAAACCGGTTCTCCGGCCCCTGCCCGGCAATGCGTCGGGCATGCCCCGCCTCACCGTCTGCGTCAACGACCGCGGTGAAAACGCAATCTCGCCGTCCTGCGGTCCGCGCGGCGGCGCCGCCCTGGAACCAGCGATCCGCGCGGCCGTCGCTGCGTCCGGTTTCGCCTGCGAGGTGCAAACCATTCGCTGCCTCGGGCTGTGCGAAAAAGGCCCCAACGTGCGGCTCGCACCCGGCAACAACTGGTTCCACGACGTGACGCCGGACGACGCCCCCGGGCTCGTTGCGGCGGCGGCCGCCCACATGGCGGAACGCAGTTAACCAAAGTTCAATCCGTGACGCGCAAATTGAGTTTTGGGGCTGGAAACGCATCACGTCGGATGCTATATGCCCGTCCCTTACTGATCCTCGGTAGCTCAGTTGGTAGAGCAAGCGGCTGTTAACCGCTGGGTCGGGGGTTCGAGTCCCTCCCGAGGAGCCAATTCGAAACGGGAACCCGGTCGCGAGACGGGGTTCCCGTTTTTCGTTCGCCCGGGCGGACGCGTCAAGACACCCGGATTGCCCGGTCCGGGAGATCAGTTGAACGGCAGGGACTTCGGGTTCTTGGAGGCGCCGAAAGGAAGGTTCGGCCGCTTTTCGGTCACTGCGTCTGACGCCGGCGCCATCATTTCCGGCGCCCTGGCCAGCAGTTCGCGCACAGTCGCCGCATCCGTGGCGCTCACGCCGCCCGTATCGGCCATCGCCAGCGCGGGCGCGACCTCGACAGAGGGGCCGGTCTCGCAAATTTGGCCGCCCTGGACCGCCCGGAACAACGCACAATCCTTGTTGTTGGCCGCGGAGATGGCATGATCCGTGAGCCCCTTGCCGGACGACGCGTACGACAATCCGTCGAGCACATAGGCCGTGAGCGGGACGAGCGCCGTACTCTCGCAGCCGCCAAGCATGGCGAGGCATGCCGCCCCGAGGGCCGCCCTGACGGATTTCGACGACGGTTTCATGGCCTCAGGATCGCATAGCTCGTTTAACGGGCGGTAAATGGAGGCCGCGCGCCCTGGCCGGATGGCGGCCTCGATAACGCTTTCGGAACGTGCAACCCTGTTGGAATATTTTACATCGACGAAAACGGCCCCAAAAAATTCCATAATACATTGAAATTTCTGATTTATTTTGCCCGCGCTCGGGTTTTACGAAGCAAGCGGGCGGTAAAACGGCACCCGAAACCGTCGGTCGGCTTTACGACTTCTGGACAGGCTTGAAACAACCCATTTTCTAACCGATTGATAGAACGCACTATTTTCAAATGGCATCAAAATTGCATATGCGAACACGGATTCGCAGGCGACGCGGATCAGGATGCGCTAAAGGACAGACATATGTTTCGTAAGTACCTTGCAGCAATCGCGGTGACCACGCTGAGCTTCGGCTAGGCCAACGCGCTGACGATCGACACGTTCAACACCACGCAGTCGGTGGTCGATTCCGCCGGCGGCGGGGCGACGAGCGGAACCGTCAGCGACGCGGCAAATATTCTTGGTACGGATCGCATCGTAACGGTTCTGCAAACCGGCGGCACGACCGATGCAGCGTTGAGCTTCAACGACGGCTCCAACAGCCTCATGACCCTTTCGAATGCAGACAGTACGTCGGCGTCCACAATTCTCTACGGGGGCGCAGGCGGAACCGGCGGTCTGGGCGGCATCGATTTCACCGTCGGCGGGAGCCAGAACGCATTCGACATACGCGTCATCCAGAGCGACTTTCCGACCGCCGTGACGATTACGGTCGGGAGTGCAGGCGGTTCGTCCGTCCTGACGCAGGCTTCCCCCATTCTCGTGACGTCGAGCACGCCTTTCGCCTTCGAGTTTTCCAGCTTCGCGGTCGCCAGCGGAACCGGTGCGCTCTTTACAGCGCTCGATTTCGTGCAGATCGACATCGTGACCTCGGTCAACCAGACCGACCTCCAGCTAGACTTCTTCGGTACGACGAACACCGAGATCCCGGCGCCGGGCGCTTTGGCGCTGTTCGGCCTCGGCCTGGCTGCACTCGGTTTCGCCCGGCGCCGTCGCACCTGATACAAGTACAGTCCTAGCGCGAAAGCGGCGTCCTTCGGGGCGCCGTTTTCTTTTGGGCGCTGGTCATTGTCGCCCTCCCCCCATATTCTTCCGGCTAACGTCCCAACGAACGAACGGAGAGCGCGCATGCCCCGCGGAAAAAAGGAATGCATTTACGTCAAGGGAATGTCCGAAGCCTTGAAGAAGGCGAAGGTTCCGTTGTCGCCGGCCGTCAAAGCGAACGGGTTCGTGTTCGTCTCCGGCCTCCCTCCGGTCGATCCGAAGACCGGCAAGGTCGTCAGCGGCGATATCCGGCGTCAGACCCGTCTCAGCCTCCAGAATGTCCAGCGCGCCCTGAAAGCGGCCGGATCGTCGCTCGACCGGGTGGTCAAGGCGAACATCTACATCGCCAATGCCGCCTACTACGACACGGTCAATGACGAGTACGCCAAATTCTTCCCGAAAGACCCGCCGGCGCGTACATTCGTTACAGTCGGGTCCTGGCCGTGGGAGTTCGACATCGAGATCGAATGCACCGCGCTCTGCGACGAAGACGACTGACCGCCGCAATTCGCCGACGCCCTGGAACGACGAGGAACCGACAATGACTGCGCCCATCCCCTTGAACCTGATGAAGTGGATCGACGACCACGCCGAAGTCCTGAAACCGCCGGTCGGCAATGCCCAGATATGGGAAGACGGCGAGTTCATGGTGACCGTCGTCGGCGGGCCGAACGTCCGCACCGACTATCACGACGATCCGGGCGACGAATTCTTCTACCAGCTCCGGGGCGACATGAACCTGCGTATCATCGAGGACGGCAAGCCGAAGGACTTGCCGATCAAGGAGGGCGAAATCCTGCTGCTGCCGGCGCATGTCCGTCATTCGCCGCAGCGCAAGGCCGATACGGTCGGCCTCGTCATCGAACGCATCCGCCAGCCGGGCGAACTGGACGCGTTCGAATGGTACTGCGAGAAGTGCGATACGAAGGTGCACCGCCGCGAAGTGCAGCTCCAGAGCATCGTCGACGACCTGCCGCAGGTCTTCGAGGAATATTACGGCGATGCGAGCTTGCGAAAATGCCCGTCCTGCGGACACGACAACCCCGGCAAGCCGGGAAACTGACCCCCGAATAGATAAGAAACGGGGAACGCCGCCCGGCGTTCCCCGCTCGATGTCGGATGGGACGGCCTAATGCTTCTTGTGGCCGCCCATACCCTCTTTCATCTCTTCTTTCGTTTCATTCATCTCGTGCTTCATGCCGCCGCCCATCGCGCCGACGCCCCGCACGCTGACCTCGACGGTCACTTCGCCCGCCTTTTCGAAGACGAGGATGACAGGAAATCTATCTCCTTCCCTTAAAGGCTTGTGAAGCCCTATGAACATGACGTGATAACCGCCCGGCCGCATCTCGATCTCCCCGCCCGCAGGCAGCTCGATCCCGTCGACCCGGCGCATTTTCATGACGCTGTTTTCCTCGAGATGCGTATGGATTTCGGTCCGCTTCGCGATGTCCGATCTGGCGCCGACAAGGCGGTCGTCCGAGCGTCCTTCGTTTTCAACGGATATATAGGCGCCGCCATTCCGGGCCATGCCGGCCGACGCGCGCGCCCAGGCACTCTCGACCTTGACGGATTTCGACGTCCCCTGCATTTCGTGACTGTCGTGTTTCTTCATCCCGTGGTCGTCCGCGCGGGAAACGTCGGCGGTGCCGACAACGAGCATGAAGGCGGCCATACCGCCGAGCATCGATCTGATCATTTTCTATCTCCAGAACTGAATTGTCGCCGGCGAATACCGGCAGAAAACGGGCATTCAGGTCTGGAGCGGGGGCCCCCTGCCCTCGATGGGCCGCAGTTCCGGCCGCGCAACAGGCCGTTCCGCAACATACGGGCCGATTCGCTCGGTCACGAAGACCGGTGCGGCGATCGGTTGGAATTGCGGCGCCGCGATAGCCTGCCCGGTACCCG
>JAYQUR010000226.1:0-6052 GCA_038148075.1 Alphaproteobacteria bacterium
CAGCGAAACCTGTCCGGCGACGTTGCCGAAACCGAGGCGATGCTCCAGCAGGAATATCGCGACCGGCTCTACTGACGAGCGGACACTTTTTTGCATTATTCTCAATATGTTACGGCTCTTCACCGGAACCGTCGGAATATTTTACGATTAACCTTCCGTAAACCATAAAGAAACCGCCCAACCCCTTGTTTTAAAAGGAAACAGCGAGTTTGGCACGGTTATTGCTATTTATTTCCGCATGACCGGCGTAGATACCAAAGCGGTTGGGTAGGATCTGTTAAGTGGTTGGCATTAAGAGCATTATTTGGGTGGCGATTGTTACGCTCTGGACAGCGATCGCCATCCAGCCGGCGTCCGCGGCACCGTTGCTTCAGCTCTATATCGAGGGAGCGACGTACGACCACGAATCCGAATCGTGGCTGATCACGCGGCCGGAGAACGTTCCCCTCAAGGTCTGGGCCATCGCCAACGTGGACGGCCCGGGCGGCAAGGGGACCATTTACGACGTCAAGATGGCGTTCGCCTACAGCTCGGAAGCCGGCGACGTGACGCTCGGCATTACGCCGACGACGACCGGCGGCGTCGGCGGTTTCGTCGACCCCTCCGTCGCGCAGCAGCCGACCCTGAACGGCATTTATACCGACGGCAGCCGCCCGATGTTGTCCAACGGCCAGCTGTTGCCGTCGCACGGCGAATACGATGTCTACGGCACGCAGACCCACTGGCAGGAATGGTATCTCGGCGACATGAACCTCACCGATTCGCCGATCGCCGATTTCATCGACGCATTCCCCGATGCGCCGGGCGTGACGTCCGGCCAGATCAACGCTTACGAGATCCAGGTCGACGGTCTCGTCGCTGGCGAATGGGTCCATATCGACCTGTACGATTCGATCATGTCCAAGAACAAGGCGCGGGCCGTTTTCGCGCCGTTTTCGCACGATGCGGGCAATACGGTTACCGATCCGCTCGATGACGACAGCGGCGACGATCCGGCGCCGGTTCCGGCGCCCGGCGGCATGGCGCTGCTCATCGCAGGCCTGATCTTCGTAAAACTTCGGCGCGTTTCGCGACGCGCCTGACCCGCTTCCGCCCGTCGCATCGCACCGCAAGATGCGATAGCATTCCCGCATGACTGCGCTCTCCAGATCTGCGTCTCCGCCCCCCGAAGTGTCGCTTTCCGGCGTTACCGTTGCGTTCGGCGAAAACCGGGCGCTCGACGATGTCGGCTTCGACGTCTCGGACAGCGAGTCCCTGGTCCTAATCGGCCCCTCCGCATCCGGCAAAACGGTCGCGCTGAAAGTTATTGCCGGGCTGATCCGGCCCGTGTCGGGCAGCGTCCTGATCCGCGGCGAAAACATGATCGGGCTGAAGGAAGGCGAGCGCGATCAGGTCGCCCGGATCGGCATGCTGTTCCAGCGCTCCGCGCTGTTCGACAGCCTGACGGTCTGGGAGAACATCACTTTCCGGCTTCGCCAGAACCGCACGATGAGCGACCGGGAAGCGATCGAAATTTCGGTCTCCAAACTCGAGGATGTCGGCCTTTCCGCCGACGCCGCCCTCCTTTATCCCGTCGAACTTTCGGGCGGCATGCAGAAGCGGGTCGGGATCGCGCGGGCACTCGCCGACGAACCCCAGATCCTCCTCCTCGACGAGCCGACGGCCGGGCTGGATCCCATCATGACGAACGTGATCAACGAGCTCATACTCGAGAACATGCGCAGCCTGGGCGCGACCGTCGTCTCGGTTACCAGCAATCTCGACGGCGCCCGTCATGTGGCCGACAGGATCGTGATGCTGCACGAGGGCCGCATCGTTTGGTCCGGGACGGTCGACGAAATGGACGTTTCCGACAATCCCTATATCGACCAGTTCGTGCACAAGACGGCGAACGGTCCGATCGGCGCGGGTTTACGGTGAGAGGGAACGCGCGCTAAGCCCGCCCGCCTTCACCCTGCGACCGGTTGATCGAGCTCGCTCAGGGGGCCGATCTGCTGATCCACGAACGCGCCTTTCCGCGATCCGCGATCGATTTCCGGTAGAAAGCCGGCACCGGCACCTGGGCCCATACGAGCCCGGAGGATCCAGGACGGATCGCGATCGAGTCCAACGTGAAGAGTCTGGTAGCGACGCATTTCGGCAATTTCGATTCGACGCGTCCGGTCGTCCGGCAACTCATGTCGAAGCATATGCCGGGCGACCTCATGGGCACTGCTATGACGAAGGAAAAGATCGCAGACATCCGCAAGAACGGGACGGGCGACCTTCGAATGGCGCACGACCTGATGCGAATAGACCTCTAGGGGCGGCCGATTCGCTTGAAGACGGATGAATAGCATTGTATGCGTTGGGAGCCTTGAGTAACGACAGACCAATAACAAGAAAGAATTTGTCGGATGGTGGAGCACGATTCCAGCGGCGCTGACGGCGGTTTTCCCTTCGAAACACAAATTCTTGCGGACGGGTTTGCTTACTGGAAATCCAAATCCGCCGGTGGCCGGTTGCCGTCGCGCGCCGATATCCGGCCCTCGCAGATACCGCGCCTGCTCCCGAATATCATCCTGCTCGACGTCGTCCGCGGACCGGAACTCGATTTCCGCTATCGCCTCATCGGAACGCGCGTTGTCGAACATTTGCCCAGCGACTATACGGGGCTCTGCTTCTCGGAGATCGACCATCAGCGACCGCCGAGTCAGATCTGGGAAAATTGCCGCAAGGTCGCGGAAACCCGCGAGCCGTTTTTTGCCCGTACGCCCTATGTCGGACCGCAGTCGGAGTTCCGTCGTGCGGAGGACCTGATCCTTCCCCTGGCGAACGACGGCACCACCGTCGACACGCTCCTCGTGTTCGTCGAATATCTCCCCAAGGCCTGATATTTCTTGCTGTTGTCTGAGATGGGCCGGCCCGCTACTCTGACGCAAATACGGACCGAAGGGTCCGGATAAGAAACGGCGCCGGTACCGGCAAGGCGGCGCCGAACAACGGGGAGGGACAGTGCGCGCTATATCGGTTGCGTATGACTGGCTGATAAATGCGATGAAGGTACTCTCGGGTATCATCGTCGTTGCCATTTTCATCCTGATCACATCCGACGTTCTCCTGCCATTGACGGGGGACCTTCTCAACGAACTGGGATTCAAGGTAACCATCCTCGCCTGGGAGGGAACGCTCGGCGTCGTCGAGTACGGCCTGCTCTGGTATACGGTTCTGGCCGCCCCCTGGCTCGCCCGCATAAAGGGCCACGTCTTTATCGACGCCGTGAACGAGCTCCTTTCGGAAGACGTTCGCAGGGTCACGTCCAAGATCGCCTATATCATCGTTATCGCCGGGACGCTCCTGCTCGCCTGGTTCTCGCTCAACCTCCTGATCGAGGCCTATGTCGGCGACATGATCGACGAGCGCAGCATGGAACTGAAGCTGTGGTGGATATACGCGCCGATGCCGCTCGGCTTCGGCATGGTCGCAATCGAATTCATTCGTTACCTGATCGGCGTTGACGACATGTTCGGCAGCCGCACCGACGTCAAGGAAGGCATGTAGACATGGAGTGGTATTGGGCGTTCGCCTTCATGCTGGGGTTGGTGATTTCCTTCATGGCGCTCGGCGTGCCTGTCGCCTTCGCTTTCGTCGCGACGAATTTCATCACCGTCTACTACTTCACGGGATTCGACTGGGGCGCTCTCATCCAGGTCGCCGACAACTCGACGCAGCTGATTTCACGGTTCACGCTCGGGCCGGTCCCCATGTTCATCCTGATGGGATCCCTGTTCTTCCATACAGGGCTTGCCATCAAGGTCTTCGACGGGCTCGACGCCATCTTCGGCCGCCTGCCCGGCCGGCTCTGCTATCTGACCGTCGCGGGCGGTGCGATCTTCTCCACGCTGACCGGCTCGTCCATGGCCAACACGGCAATGCTCGGATCCCTGATGGTTCCCGAGATGCGGCGTCGCGGCTACAGCAACCAGATGTCAATGGGCCCGATCCTCGGCACGGGCGGTCTGGCGATGATCATCCCGCCGTCGGCGCTCGGCGTGCTGCTGGCGGCCATCGCGGAGATCGATGTCGGCCGCCTGCTTGTCGCGGGTTTCCTGCCGGGTTTCACGCTGGCCCTCCTCTATGCCGCGATGATCACCTTCCAGTTGTTCCGCTACCCCGACTCGGCGCCCGCCTACGACGTAGAGCCGATGTCGTGGGGCGCCCGTCTTAAACTCGTCTGCACCAACATCCTTCCGATGGGGCTCGTGATCTTCATGGTCGTCGGGTTCATCGTGCTTGGCTGGGCGACGCCCACGGAGGCGGCGGCGTGCGGCGTGCTCGGTGTGTTCATTCTCGCCGTTCTTTTCCGGGCCCTGACGTTTTCGGCGATCTCCACCTCGGTGGAAGGAACCATCCGCGTCGGCGCGATGGTGTTCCTGATCATCATGAACTCCACCGTGTTCAGCCAGATGCTGTCATATTCCGGCGCAAGCCGCGGGCTCATCGAATGGGTGACGGGTTACGAACTACATCGCTACGCGATCCTGTTCATGATGTTCTGCGTGCTGATCCTGCTCGGCATGTTCATGGACGCGACGTCGATGATGCTGATCACTGTGCCGATCTTCTTCCCGCTGGCCGACGCGCTCGGTTTCGATCTGATCTGGTACGGGCTGTTCGTTCTCATCACCATCGAGATGGCGGGCACGACGCCGCCGTTCGGGTTACTGCTCTACGTGATGCTGGGCGTGGCGCCAAAGGGCGTGACGCTGTTCCAGGTCGCGAAGGCGGCCTTCCCGTTCCTGGTCTGCGATGCGATCCTGATCCTGATCCTGTGCGCCTGGCCGCAACTGGCACTCTGGCTTCCAAGCCTGATGTAGCGCACCGAAAGGTCATCAAAAAAAGCGCCGCCCAATGGGCGGCGCTTTCTCGTAGAGCCGGTTCGTCGATCAGGAACCGGTGTTATCCAGCATTTTCGCCTTCAGTTCCTTGAAGTCGACGGTGTACTTGCGCGTCTCGGCATCCGCCCAGTTCGCATTGATGATCGTCTGCGTGAATGCCTTGCCGTATTCGCCCGGCACCGTGTAGTCCTTCACGCCGTCCGCGAAGATCTTCTGGTTGTCCGCATCGGCAAGTTTCTTCAGCAGATCGCCGGAGTCCCGCTCGTAGGCGATGCCCTGGTCCATGATCTGCTTCTGGCCTTTCTTGCTGAGCTTCTCGAACTTGTCCTTGTTCATCGTGACGATCGTGCTGGACCGGAAGAAGCCCGGGCCGACCTTGAACTTGATGAACTTCTGCCAGCCACGGAACGCGACGCCGCCTTCCGGCCAGGCAAGCCCGTCTACCACGCCGCGCTCAAGCGCGGTGTAGACCTCCGGCGACGCGATATTCTTCGTGACCGCGCCCATCGCCTTGAAGAACGGCGTGTAAAGGGGCGTCGTCCGCACCTTGACGCCCGTCAGGTCGATCCCCGTCGTCTTGCTGAGCTTGGGCTCGTCGCGCAGCCAGATATAGAACTGGTTCGGACCGTAGAAGTTGCCCCAGCCGACGATGACGGAATTGAGTTTCGCCGCCCACGCCTTGGACATCAGGTCGTAGCCGCCGTTCTTGCGCCACTGCTGCGGCGTCACCGTCGCGATGCCGAGAAGGCGCGCTTCCGGCACGATGGTCGAATAGTACGTGCCCGGCGACATGATCAGGTCGATCAGACCGCGTGCGCTCGCCTGCCCCTGCTTGCGCTGGGGCGTCACTTCGGGACCGCCGATATAGTTGAGAACGACTTCGCTCTGGTCCTTCTTCATCGGGTCCACGAAGGTCTTGAAGAAAGCCTGGCTCTGGTCGTGCTTCTGGCCGAGCGCCGTCGAGACCTTGATCTCCTCCGCCGCCTGGGCCGTCGCGGAGAGCGTCACCGCCGCCGCGATCGCGGCGCCTGCCGCCGCGAATTTCGTGATGTGGAAAGTCATATGGGGTTACCTCCCGTCGGTTGATGATACGGCCTCGTCCTCCGCGATCCCCTCCCTTGAGAAACACGGCTCTTGGCCTTGTTTACCGTTACGGCCCCTGCATTCTAACAAGG
>JAYQUR010000227.1:0-6040 GCA_038148075.1 Alphaproteobacteria bacterium
CTTGATGAATTTCCGCGCCGCCGCTTCCCGTTCCGCCTTTTCCACGCCTTCGACTTCCAGCGGAAAGGCAACGTTGTCGAGTGTCGACCGCCACGGGAAGGTCGATTCCTCCTGAAAGACGACGCCGACGTCCTTGTGCGCGCCGTCGACCGGATGTCCGTCGATCAGGACGGTGCCGTCATACTCGTCGATCAGGCCGCCGATGATGTTGAACAAGGTCGACTTGCCGCAGCCGGACGGCCCGATGATCGAGACGAATTCGCCTTCCTGGACATCGAGGTCGACGCCGTCGAGCGCCTTGACCGCATTGCCGTCGCCGGCGTTGTAGGTCTTGGAGACGTTCTTGATTTCGAGAATGTTCGCCATGATCCCCTTCCCGTCAGCTCGCCGTGCCGGTCGATGCTTCGCCGCTCGCCCGCGTCACCATCGGCGCGGAATAGCCCGGCTGAACGACGACATCGATGAGATGCGGCATGCCGCCGGCAACGATCTCGATTCCTTCCCTGATCGCATCGGCCAGGTCGCCGACCTGTTCGACCGGCCCGCGCGCGGAAATTCCCTGCGAACGGGCGAAATTCGCGAGATCGAGCGCAGGCTCGTCGATGCGCTGGCCGATCCAGCGGTTTTCCTTCGGACGTGCGCGCTGGTTGGCCATCGCTTCCTGGTGGACCTCGTCATTGAAGTTCGACCGGTTGTTCGAAACGATATAGAGCACCGGGATCTTGTAATGGGCGGCGGTCCAAAGCGCCGTGCCGCCTTGCATGAAATCGCCGTCGCCGACGATCGCGACCGCCATCCGGTCGGTCTCCAGCAGTGCAAGCGCCGTGCCGATCGCCCCGCCGGCCGTCGAGCCCAGCCCGCCGCCGCCGTCGTTACCGAGATAGTCGTGCGGATGTTCGAAATCCCAGGAGTCTGACGCCCAGCCGAGCGGTACGCGGGTCAGCGTCAGCTTGTGATCGCCACGCGCTTCCTTGAGGGCGAAGGCGATGTCCCGCGGCGCGATTTTCGCGTCGGCGGGCTTGTCTTCCTGCGCCACCGGCTCCGTCTTCGGCTTGGCGGTGCCGTCCCACCTGGATTTGCCGCCGAGCTTGGGCTCCAGCGCCTCCAGAAGCTGTTTGACGAACACGTCGGGGTCCGCGAGGACCATCGTGTCCGCCGGCGCGAGACCGAAATGATCGGCGCTCCACCCGTTATGAGCGTACGAATCCACCGTGCAGTTCACGACATGCCCCTTCACGCCGCCGCGACCCGTGAGCGGTTTGAAAGAACCCGCGAGATCGACCCAGTCGAACACCACAACGACGTCGGCATCGACCAGCTCGTCCTGGCCGAGCGGCGACACCCAGTTCGACGGCGAACCGATATGGAGGTCGTGCGCCGTCGGGAACGACGCCCGGTTCTTGAGGTCGGTGATGACGCCGGCGCCGGTCAGCTCGGCGAGTTTCACGCGATTGTCCCATTCGTCGAGCTTCGGCGACATGCGGCCGAACATCAGGACGGCCTTCTTGGCGTTGGCGAGCAGGCTGGCCGTCTTCTCGACCGCATCGGCCGATGCGGGAGGCGGATCGGCGAGCTTGAAGCGTTCGACGTCGGGGATCGTGACCTCCCCTTCCCTGAGCGGCGTCTCCTGCAGACCCGCGTCGAAACAGACGTAGGTCGGCCCCTTCGGCGCCTGTTGCGCCATGATGTTGGCGCGCAGCATCGTTTCGACGATTGCCTCGGCGGAGCGCGGCTCGTCGTCGTACTTGACGTAGTTGCGAAGCAGCGCGCCCTGGTCCTTTGCGGTGTGGATCCAGTCGATCCACGGCCGGCGCAGGGGTGCATCGACCGGGCCGGTCGCGCCCATGACCAGGATCGGCGCGCGGTCGCACCAGGCGTTGAAGATGCCCATCAGCCCGTGCATCAGCCCGACGTTCGAGTGGACGATGGCGCCCATCATCTCGTCGTTCACCTTCGAATAGCCGTGCGCAATGGAAATAGCGTGGTCTTCGTGCAGGCACAGCAGCATCTGCGGCTGTTCGTTCCCGAGATAATTCACGATGGAATCGTGGAATCCGCGATAGCTCGCGCCCGGATTGAGGGAAACGTATTTCACGCCCATCCGCCGGAGCATCTCCGCGGCGACGTCGCTCACCCACTCCATGGGTTTGTTGTCGCCCGGAACGGGGCGGTCGAATTGGCCGATATGGTTCATGTCAGTACTCCTGCGCGGGCAGATTGAGGAAAGGAAAGGCGCTCAGCGCGGACGGCGGTACCACCGGCTGCGCGGGCGCGAGAAATTCTTCGGAAAGCTTGGACAGGCTGTCGAGACCGAGCAACCCCATCGTGATCCGCATTTCGGTCTCGAGCAGTTCGAGGACGCGCACGACGCCCGCCTGGCCGGCCGCGCCGAGACCGAGCCCCTGGATTTTTCCGATCGCCACCGCGTCGGCGCCGCGGGCAAGCGCCTTGACGATATCGCTACCGCGCGCGAAGCCCCCATCGACGACGATCTCCGCCTTGCCGTCAACCGCCGCGACGATCTCGGGCAGCATGTCGACGGTGCCGCGCCCGTGGTCGAGCTGGCGGCCACCGTGGTTGGAAACATAGACCACCTCGACGCCGTGCTCGACGCAGCGGGCCGCATCCTGTGCGGTCGCGATGCCCTTCACGATCAGCGGGATATCCCACGTGTCCTTGAACCACTTGACGAAATCCCAGTCGAGAGCCGCCTGGTACTCCCAGCCCTCGTTGGCCCGCGCCCGCGGCCGGTATCGCTTGATCACGTCGCGCTCGCGCCGCGAATAGAGCGCGACGTCCACCGTCAGACAGAAATGGACGTAGCCGAGATCGACCGCGCGGTTCGCAATATCGGCCACCCAGTCGCGGTCGCCGCGGACGTAAAGCTGGAAAACCTTAGGGTGTTTCGTCTCCGCCGCGATCTCGTCGAGGCCCGGCTGCGTGACGGAACTGAGGTAGCTTACGACGCCGAATTCCTCCGCCGCCTTCGCTACCGACATCGCACCGCCGGGATCGATCTGGTCCAGCGAGCCCATCGGCGCAAGGATCACCGGCAGGCGGCATTCCTGTCCGTGTACCTTCGCCGTGAGATCTATTTCGCGGACGTCGTTGAGGACGAGCGGTTTGAACGCGAGGCTGTCGAGCGCCATCCGGTTGCGCAGCAGCGACGTTTCGGTCTCCGCGCCGCCGGTCAGGTAATCCCATGCACCCGGCGACAGATTCCGGTGCGCCGCCTTCACGATTTCATGAAGCGTCTCGAACTCGCTCAACGGGCGTCATCCCTCCCTGACCGCGCGTCGTTGTTTTTATACGATCGCGCACTGGCATACTTGTAGGAGCGCCCAATCTTCCTGTCCAGACGGCCGCGTATGGAAAGCCTCTTTACACGTGGCGACATACGCGGAGACGGCCCGCTCTTATCCGCTTTACGCGGCCCCGCAGACGACATTGACCAGCGCCTGCCGCTTTTCCGCCGTCACGACCTTCAGGGCCTTTTCGAGCGTCGGCATCAGGTCGCCCGGCTCGGTCACGCGGAAGCCAGCGCCGCCCGAAACCTCGACCGCCTTTTCGTAGTGCTGGTCGACCGTGAAATAGGTCAGCGGCTGGCGGTTCGCCTTGGCGGCGTACCCGTCCGGATTGAGCCCTAGCGTCGAACGATGGACAGCCTGCCAATGCTGGTTGTTGAAGACCACCCACAGGATCGGGAGATTCTGCTCCGCCGCGACGTAATGGCAGGAGATCGGGACGTTGAACATGTAGGCGCCGTCGCCTTCGGTCCCGATCACCAGCTTGTCCGGTGCGGCGAGCTGCGCGCCGAGCGCGACGCCCATGCCGTGGCCTAGCCCCGACGCCGCGCCCGCGTTCAGCATCGTCCCGGGCCGGTCGGTGTCGATGTACTGGCCCATCAGCGGAGATTCCTTGACGTAGATCGTGTCGGGACCGTTGAAATTGTTGAGGCAGTGCGAGATGTAGGCCGGCGTGATCGGGGACTGGTCTTTCTCCTTCTCGAGCTTCGACCGCCACTGCTCTTCGAGCTCTTCGTGAGCCGCCATGATCTTGTCCCGGCGTTTCGCGATCTTGTCCTTCGCCCCCTTCGCATGCTCCTCCATCACGGGCAGCAGCATCCGGAAGCCGATGTCGGCCGGACAAGTCAGCGAGATATCCGCGGGGAAACCCCGTACAGGCACCATCGTGTACATCGGATCGGCCGCGATATGGATCACCTTGCAGTCGTCCGGGGGCGTCACCTGAGACGGCAGCCACGGGACGGCGGTGTCGAACACCACGATCACGTCGGCTTCCTTCACGTACGGGTTGGGGTTGTAGCCTGCGTGCATCGGGTGGCGCGGCGGCATCGAAACGAACCGGTTGCGGTACTCGACGACCGGGATCGCGAACTTCTCGGCGAGCTTCACCAACGGTTCCATCACGCCCGGATTGCGCCCGCCCCAGTTGGTGATCATCACCGGGCGTTCCGCTTTGGCCAGCAGCGAGGCGGCTTCGTCGAGCGCGTCGGTATCTGGCGCCGGCGGCGCGGCGGGATTGATCCGGGTCGGGGAATCGAACGAGAACTCGTCCATCTCGATCGACAGCACCTCGCGCGGCAAGGACAGGTAAACGGGGCCCTTGGGCTCGCTCATCGCGACCGACAGCGCCCGGTCGACGATGGTCGCAACCTGCTCGCCGTTGCGCAGTTCGTAATCCCACTTCACGGCCTCGCGCGTCATCGCTGCCTGGTCGTACATCTCCTGCGTCCAGTGGATGTCTAGCGAGCGGTGGCCCTTGAGCGTATCCTCGTTGGTCGGCGTGCGGCCCGCGGTGAACAGCATCGGCACGTAACCGCGCGCCGCGTTCAGCAAGCCGTTCAGGCCGTTCGCGGTGCCGACGTTGACATGCATCATCGTCATCTGCGGCCGGCCGGAGACCAGGTAATGGCCGATCGCCATGTGCTGCGCCGTGTTCTCGTGCGGACAGGTCACCGGCGTCGGGATGGGCGTACCGAACGCCTGGGCTTTGGCGAGCGCCTCGATCAGCGGCGCGAAGTCCGTACCCGCATTGGCGAACAGGTAATCGACGCCGCGGTCGGCGAGCACCGCCAGATAGGCATCGGCAACGGTGCAGTTCTTGAGCGTCTTCTTCGGCACGGACGGGCTCCCCGGTTTCTTATGGTTGACTGGACGGGATCATGCCAGCCGGCCGTCGGAAGAGGAAACTAAATACGGCGCCCAAACGGTTTTTTGGGAAACCTACTCCTCGTCCTTCAGCGTTCGGACCTCGGTATTCATTTGCAGATCGGACCGCCGCCGCTGGGCGATGATCTCGCCCGTCTGGAAATAGTCGCTCTCGACCGCGCGCTGCGCCATGACGTCGAACTCCTCCTCCCACTCGCCGAGCGAATAGCCGTACCACGGCGTCTGCGGCTTGAGCTCGGGCAGGCCGAGTTCCTCCCAGATGACCTTCGCGTTCTCCATGTATTCCTTCTTCGGAAGCGAGATCGGCGGGAAATCCTCCTTCAGCGTCGCATCGAACAATACGGACGCATCCTCGCCGCCGTTCCGCGCGCTGCGCGGTCCGTGGCCGGAATCCCGGTGTTTCAGGATTTCGACGTCGAGCGCGGGGTTGGCGCGATAGGCCATCGCCCAGAAGATCGCGTCCGCATTGTTGGGATCGATGTCCTCGTTGACCGCGATCACGTACTTGCCCGCCGCGCGGTGCAGCGAGGCCGCGCCGTAGAGCGCGCGCCACACCTCCGTCGACGGCATGCTGCGTTCGCAAACCACGACGATGAGCTTCCGGATGTTGGTCAGCGGCTCGTGCATCGAGACGCGGATAACGCCCTTGATGCCGAGATGATCTCGCAGGTGCTCGGTGAACATCGGCTCGTAGGCGACCCGTTTGATGACCGACGATTCCGAGGGCGTCACCTGGCTGATGATCGACGTCAGGATGGCGTCCTTCTTCCGCGTGATGCAGGTCACGTCCATGTAGGCGTTGTATTCCTGCAGGTTCACGTGGCCGTGGGATTCGCCGAACGGCGCCT
>JAYQUR010000228.1:0-5981 GCA_038148075.1 Alphaproteobacteria bacterium
CTTCATGTTCCACCTGATGCCGTATGCCGCGCTCGACATGGAAGAGCGCGACAGGCATCCCTCGGCCTGGGTCACGTTCCCGAACAGCCAGTTCGATCCCAAGGTGGGGCATGAGCTCTACAACCGCTATCTCGACGAGCTCGAGCTCGCCGCCGAGCTCGGCTTCGACGGCGTCGCGGTCAACGAGCATCACCAGAACGCCTACGGGCTGATGCCGTCGCCCGTGGTGATGGCGTCGTCGCTGGCGCGCCGGACCGAAGACACCAAGCTCGCCATTCTCGGAAACGCGTTTGCGCTCCGCGAACATCCTCTGACGCTCGCCGAAGAGCACGCGATGATCGACTGCATCACCGGCGGCCGGCTGATTACCGGCTTCGTGCGCGGGATCGGCGCGGAGTTCTTCTCGCTGGCGGCGAACCCGACGGTGAGCCACGAACGCCACATGGAGGCGCACGATCTCGTCGTTCGCGCGTGGACCGAAGAGGGCCCGTTCGCATTCGAGGGCAAGCACTATCACTTCGAATACGTGAACGTTTGGCCGCGCCCCTACCAGCAGCCGCACCCGCCGATCTGGTGTCCCTCGCTCGGTTCGACCGAAACGATCGAGTGGGCGGCGCATCCGGACCGGCGGTACGTCTATGCGCAGAACTACAGCCCGTTCACGAACGTCTGCAAGTTCCTCGACCAGTATCGTCAGGTCGCGCACTCGAAATACGGCTACGAGGCGTCGTCGGACCAGATCGGCTGGACGGCACCGGTCTACGTCGCCGAAACCGACGAGCAGGCGGTCGCCGAGGCGACCGAGCACATGGAGGCGCTGTTCAACAAGTTCCTCTATCTGCCGTTCGACATGCTTTTCCCGCCTGGCTACATGTCGGCGCAGTCCTACAAGCGCGTGGCGGCGCACAAGAAGAACATAACGAGCGGCGCGCAGATGGAACGGCTGATCGAGGACGGCGTCGTCATCGTCGGCAGCCCCGATACGGTGCGCAGGAAGATCGTCGAATGCCACGAGGTGCTGGGTTTCGGCACGTTCGTCGCGCTGGCGCATTTCGGCACCCTGCCGGCAGACCTGACCGAGAAGAGCATCCGGCTGTTCGCGACCGAGGTGATGCCGACGCTGCAGGCGCTGTCCGACAAGGAATACCGCGGCTTCGAGCCGTCCGTCGCCGCGGCGGAATAGCTGTCCGGCAGGCCGCCGGAATTCAATTCATCACTTCGCCGCCGTCGATCGTCATGATGTGGCCGGTCAGGTAGCTCGCAGCGGGGGAGAGCAGGAAGACGATCCCCGCCGCGACCTCGTCCGGCGTTCCCAGCCTGTCGAGCGGGATGACTTTCGAGCGTTCCGCCATCGTCTTCTCGGCTTCCGCCGTGGTCATGTCGCCGCGCCACAGCGGCGTGTCGATCGGGCCCGGCGCCACCGCGTTCACGCGGATACCCAGCGGCGACTTTTCCCGCGCCAGCGATTTCGTATAGGCGAGGATCGCGCCCTTGGCGGCCGAATAGTGGGCCGTCAGCGTCTGGCCGCGGATGGCGTGGATCGAGGTGACGTTCACGATCGCGCCGGCCTTGCGGGCGAGCATGCCGGGCAGGATCGCCCGACAGACCGAATGCATGCCGAAGACGTGGACGCGGAACATCCTCTCGAAATCCTCGTCGGATATGTCCTCCGCCGCCGCCCACTGGAATATGCCGGCCGTGTTGACGAGCTGATCGGCTGGACCCAATGCGCTGTTTGCACTCGCGACTGCATCCGCGACGGATGCAGGGTCCGTAACGTCGAGAACGATCGGGTGAGCGGTACCGCCCGCATCGGAGATCTGTTGTGCGACGGCTTCCGCCGACGTCGCATCGAAGTCGGCGACCGCTACCGCGACGCCGCCGGCGGCAAGCCGGACGGCCGTCGCCCCGCCGATGCCGCCGCCGCCTCCGGTGACCAGAGCGACCCCGCCGGCCGGGTGGTTCGGCGACATGCTTCCCACGCTCATTCCGCTGCGACAGCCTGTTTGCGGCGCTTGGCTTTTGCCTTCTTGGGCACCTTGATGCCGTAGAACTTCGCGGGATTGTCGAACAGGATTTTCTCCCGCTGGCGCTTGGAGATGTCGCGCCGCGAGGCCAGGTCGTCTCCCGATCCCTCGCGCGCTTCAAGATGCGGCATGTCTTCCGACACCATGATGTTGTCTTCGCCGAGATAGTCGATCACCTGCGGCAGCAGCCGTTCGCCGGCCTCGCAGGTCGTGTAGATCCTGTTCTTGTAGCTTTCGGGGTTCTTCGACGTGATCGGCTCCAGGCCGAACGACGAGCGGAAGAACTCGCCGACGGGGTAGTAGTGATCCATGCGCTCGAGGTACCACGGAATCCAACCGGCGCCGCCTTCGAGGAAGATCGTGCGCAGTTTCGGGTGACGGTCGAGAATACCGCCGCCCGCGAACGAATAGAAACCGATCAGCAGCGGCAGCGTGAACGACACGTTCAGCGACGACGAATGCTCGTCGCACATCTGGCGGAGCGGCCCGGGCCATCCGACATGGACGGCGATGGGCAGATTGCATTCCGCGGCCGCGGCCCAGACGCGATCGTAACGCGCGTCGTGGAGCATCGTGTCGTTGACCGTGCCGTAGCACATCAGGCTGACGGCGCCCGCGTCCTTTACGCGAAAGACCTCTTTCTCGGCGACCTTCGGATTCCGCAGAGGCAGCGAGGCCGACCATTTGAGCCGTTCCGGCGCTTCGGCGCAGCGTTCCTCGACCCAGCGGTTGTAGCTGACCTCGAGCGCCGCCTGGAAGTCGTCGTCGTCGGTCATCGGCGCGAACAGCAGCGTCGGATAGATGACCTGAACGTCCACGCCCGCGCGGTCCATGTCCGCAAGCCGCGCCGGGACGTCCATGAGGGACTGGTTGCCGACCGAGAAATCCTTCATGCCCGCATGGACGGACGTAAGCGGACAACCGATCTGGATGGTGCCGGGACCCCACGTCCACTGCATGGCCTTGCCGTCGACCAGCCAGAACGAGTTGTCGACGCCCATATAGGGGGCGTCCTTGGGCGGGATCGTGACAGCGACGGGACGCCTGTGGCGGTATTTCTTCGGAAGATAATCCCAGGTCTCTTCGACCTCGTATACGTGCGAGTCAGCGTCGATATAGGCCATGTCGCCCTCCCTCTCTGATGCTGCCGACGATTCTTCTGGGTTGTTGCTAAAACGATAGGGACGGGCGAAATGCGGGTCAACGCAATTCGTTCGGTTGCGAACGAAATCGTCCTCGGCCGCTTTTCAATTCCCACATTGCGCGTACAATGACCTCAACAATAACGGGAGGAACGTGTGCTCGAAGCCCTTCGTTTCGACGGCGCAGCCGTTGTCGTCACCGGCGGCGGAACGGGGATCGGACAGGCTTGCTGCGCGGGGCTCGCCGAGCTCGGCGCACGTGTGATCGCAACGGGACGGACCCGCGAGACGCTGGAGGAAACGGCGAAGCTGCTCGCCGATGCCGGTCACGACTGCGACGTCTTTCCCATGGACGTTACCCGCCCCGAAGACGTCGAGGCGCTTCGCGCCCATGTCGAGGCGGCCTACGGCAGCGTCAAGGCGCTGATCAACAATGCCGGCAATAACTTCCGCTCTAAGATCGAGGACCTGTCCGAGGAGGACTGGCACCGGCTGATCGACGTCGACCTGACCAGTGTCTTCCTGATGACAAAGGCGTTCCTGCCGCTGCTGCGGAAGCAGCCCGGCGGCGCCGCCATTGTCAACAACGCCTCGATTTACGGTCTTGTCGGCAATCCGGAGATGCCCGTCTACTGCGCTGCGAAGGGCGGCGTGTTGTCGCTGACCCGCCAGCTCGCCTGCGATTACGGCAAGGAAAACATCCGCGTCAACGCCGTGTGCCCGGGGCCCGCCTGGTCGCCGCGGTTGCGCGGCTATGTCGAGAGCGGTCAGTCGAGCGAGGAGAAGCTGACGAAGAAGGTCGCCCTCGGACGTATCGCGGACTGTTCCGAGATCGCGGACGCGATGATCTTTCTCGCTTCCGACGCCGCCTCCTACGTACATGGCACGTCGCTTGCCGTGGACGGCGGATATACCATCCAGTGAAACCGTGATGGCGATTTCGCTCGAACCGCTAGCGCAGCATATCGGCGTCCGGGTCGACGGCATCGACCTGTCCGCGCCCGTTTCCGATGCGGATGCCGACATTCTGCGCCAGGCGCTGATAGACCGCCTGGTTCTGGTATTCCGCGGCCAGACGCTGACCGAAGAAGACCAGACCCGGTTTTGCGGACTGTTCGGGCCCATCAGCCGGCATTTTCGCCCGCCCGAACTGCGAAACGACGGCGACGAGACGCCGCCGGCCGTGATGATGGTCACCAACGAGCGCAAGGACGGCAAGCCGGTCGGCTATCTTCCGGACGGCGAGCTGATGTTCCACACGGATTCCTGCTTCAGGAAGATTCCGCAACGGGCGGTATCGCTGTACGGGATTGCGGTGACGCGCGACGGCGGACAGACGAAATTCGCCAGCGCCTGCCGACTGTACGACACGATGCCCGACGACCTGAAGGCCGAGCTGGCGGGACGGCGCGCCGTCAACGCCTACGAGTTCGGCGTCAGCGTCAAGACGGTCGAAAAGTTCGATCGGTCGAAATGGCCTCATTTCGCGCATCCCGTCATCGCGCGAGACGAGCGCGACGGCCGAACGTATCTCTACGCGAATGAGTTGATGACCGAGGAAATCGAAGGGCTCGACGCGGCACGCAACCGCGAGGTCCTCGACCTTCTGTTCGCGCATGTGCGGAACTCGCCGGACTGCTACGTCCATACCTGGGCGCGGGGCGACCTCGTCCTGTGGGACAACCGGCGCGCGCTGCACGCGCGGACAGACTTCCCGGCCGACCAGGCGCGCTCGCTGCGCCGGGTCCCCATAGACGACGACCGGCCCGTCCTGGCCGCCTGATCCGCCACCGGAGACAGAAATGAGAGTTTTCGCCTTCCATCTGATGCCCTACGGCGCGCTCGATATGAGCTACGCGGAAAAGCACAGCTCCGTCTGGCTCAAGCTGCCGAACAGCTATTTCGATCCCAGGGTCGGTCACGAGCTCTACAACCGCTATCTCGATGAGCTGGAACTCGCCGCCGAACTCGGTTTCGACGGCATCAGCGTCAACGAGCATCACCAGAACGCATACGGGCTGATGCCGTCGCCGGTCGTCATGGCGTCGGCGCTGGCGCGGCGGATAGACGATTCCTGCAAGATCGCCATTCTCGGCAATGCGTTCGCGCTCCGCGACCATCCGCTGACCCTCGCCGAGGAGCACGCGATGATCGACTGCATCACAGGTGGGCGGTTGATTACCGGTTTCGTGCGCGGGGTCGGCTGCGAATATTTCTCGATGGCGATCAACCCGGCGCATTCGCTCGAACGCCACATCGAGGCGCACGATCTCGTCGTCCGCGCGTGGACCGAAGAGGGACCGTTCGCGTTCGAGGGCAAGCATTACCACTTCGAATACGTGAACGTCTGGCCGCGTCCCTACCAGCAGCCGCACCCCGAAATCTGGACGCCGTCGCAAGGCTCGATGGAGACGATCGAATGGTCGGCGCATCCGGACCGCAAATACACCTACCTTCAGGCCTATTCGCCGTTCGACTCGGTCGTGCGCTATCTCGACAGCTACCGTTCGGTCGCGGCGCGTCACGGCTACGAGGCGCAATCGAGCCAGATCGGCTGGAGCGTTCCGGTCTATGTCGCCGAGACCGACGAGCAGGCGCGCGCGGAGGCGAAGCCCCATATCGAATCGCTGTTCAACACGTTCCTGCCCAAGATATCGCAGGCGATGTTCGTTCCGCCTGGCTACATGACGGCAGAGTCGATGAAGAAGATCTTCGTGCACAAGCGCACTATCCGCGGCGGCCAGGAAATGGAAGGCATGATTGACAGTGGCGTGATCCTCGTCGGCAGCCCCGATACGGTGCGGAAGAAGAT
>JAYQUR010000229.1:0-5981 GCA_038148075.1 Alphaproteobacteria bacterium
GACACTGCCTGCGCCCGGAAGATTAACGATGGGGCCGATCTGCATGGGCCGCCTTTTGCATCCTGCACAAAGCCGTATTTCAGCGGATTACCGTTACCGCGAAGTTAATCGAACCGGTTAATGTCCATGCATGTAATAGCTTTTCTTTTCAAGTGGTTGCGATCCCGCATTAAGTCCGTGTCGAGAGAAGCATCAGGTCCGTATCGTCCGGTCTGGCACCAGCCTGCGTCAGCATTGCGTGAACCTGCCCCCGGTGATGGGTACCGTGGTTGAACATGTGGGCAACCAGAAGCGCCCGTGGCGCGGAAAGCTCGCGTCCCGCAGCCTGGGAATGCCAGGTGAGATCGCCGCCGAGCCATTCCGTCGAGATCCCGTCCGCCCATTCCGATATGACGCCGTCGAACGCTTTTCGCTCCCGCATCAGCGCTTCCCAGTCCTCGACCTGCGACGGCGAATCCGGGATCGTCCCGGCGCGCGGCGGCGGCGTGCCTGCGAAACGGCTCATCCAGATCTGGTCGCCCCATAGCAGGTGATTGAGCGTGGCGTGGATGGAACCGAAGAATGCGCCTCGATCCCTGCGACGGTCGCTATCTGAAAGCGTCCCTACCACCGCGTACAGGCTGTCGTTCTGCCACGCGTTGTAGGCGGCCATGGTGCGGACGTATTCGGGCGCGATCATCGGATCAGCTGGCGGACGGGCGGTCGCCGTGCGATCGCTGGGGCGTTCCGGGATTGAGGGAAATATGGGTGTGGACCGCTTTCCACTGCGCCGCGACGTCCGCACGCCGGAATACGACGGTCGCCCGTCCGGGCCGGTCGAAGGGCGCGCCGTCCTCGCCATAGCCGGTCGAGGACCAGACGACGATTCCGACGGCTTGCAGGCGATCGGGCGAGATCAGGCATTCGAGGGTGGAAAGATCGAACGTGAAGCCGTCGATCGTCGGCCACACGCGCCGCCATTGGTCGCGCTCGAGCAGGTCCAGACCCTTGACCGTATCCATGCGCGTCCCGAAGCCGACGACCTCCGCATCGAAGAGTTCCCGCGCCGGCACGAAATCCACGCCGTCGACCAGCTTGTCCCATGCCGCGAAAGTCGGCGATGGCCGTTTCATCCGCTGAAGCCATAGCGTCCCCTAATCCCTTCGCAAGGTGTATACAGATCGCCATGTCATCGTTCCGCAATCCCGCCCGCGATTCAAGGCGCGCCTCCCGCGCATGACCGGAACGTCGGCCGCCCTGCGCCAGCAACTGCCGATCTACGGCGCCGGCGTCTTCTCCAACAGCAACGTCACGATTTCCTCGATCATCGTTCCGCTGTGGGCGGTCTATCTGGAGATGTCGCCCGGCATCATCGGCCTGTTACTTGGAATCCGGCATTTGCCGGGCCTCCTGTTCGCGATTCACGGCGGCGTACTGCTGGACCGCATCGGCGCGCGGCCGGTTATGATCTTTTTCGCTCTGATCGCGGTCGTCGTCCCCCTTCTGTTTCCCGTTCTGCCGTTCGTCTGGGCGATTATGGTCCTGCAAATGGTCTGGGGATTCGCGACGACGATGACCTGGATGGGCGCACAGACCTGCGTTTCGCAGATTATGCGCGGCAGCACGCGCCATGCAGGACGCCTGTCCGTCTCGGTAAGGATCGGAATGCTCGCCGGCCCGCCTCTCGCAGGCTGGGGCTGGGATACGTGGGGCGCCTGGGGCGGCTTCGGCGCAATTTCGGTCTGGGCCGTGGGGCTCCTGGTCTCGTGCCTGCTTTTGCCGTCGCTGCCGCCCGCGGATCGGGCGCCCGGCCGCGAGTTCCATCTATCCGACCTGATCCCGCGAACGTCGGACTACGTCGCGGCGCTTCGCATGATGACGGTGCCCGCCATCGCGATCTGCGTCTATCTCAGCACTATCCGGATCGCGAGCTACGGCGTGCAGGAGTCGTTCTACATCGTCTATCTGAAGGAAATCGGCATGTCGGGCGAGAATATCGGTCTTCTCGCCGGCACCGGCCACTCCCTGCTCGGCGCGGTCGGCGCTCTGCTGCTCAGCCTCGGGCCCAGTATAGCTTCGCTTCGCCGTCAGCTTTACCTCTTCCTGGTCACCCTCGCCGTTGCCGTCGTACTGATTTCGATTTCGCCGTTGATGAGCGATTTCTGGCCTCTTTTCGCCGCGATAACGCTCCGCGGACTGCTGCTCGGCTTCAATCAGCCGCTGATGATCTCGGTTATGGCCGCCGCCTCGCCGGCCAACGTTCAGGGCCAGACGGTGGGACTGCGGACGACCGCGAACCGGGCCGCATCGACAATCGTCCCGATCGCCATGGGAGCCATGATCGAAATCGTCGGTCTCGACGCGAGCTTCTATATCATGGGCGGGCTGATGCTGACCGGTTGCCTGTGGATCTGGCTCCTGCTGATACGCGCCACGGCGCGCGGCGAACTCGTCGAATGAGATGTTTCTTGCATCCGTCGCGTCTGCTCTAATGCCGGCCTGACCATAACGAGGCCATAGCCTTTACACCGAAAGATCGCATATGCCCGGCCAGAACTTCTACCCCGGCGAACCGCTCGCCGACGACGAGATCCGCGTTACCCTTCTCGGCACCGGCACGCCGTTCCCGCGCCGCGGACAGGCCTGCGCGAGCGTGTTCGTCGAGGCCGGCGACGAGAAATTCCTGCTCGATTGCGGTTCCGGCGCACCCCAGAACTTCACATCGCTCGAAATCCCGTTCACGGCCGTCGACAAGGTCTTCGTCACCCATCACCACGTCGATCACATCGGCGGCCTGGATCATTTCTGGATCGGCGGTTGGACATACGGCCGGCGCACGCCGCTCAGGGTGTGGGGACCTCCCGGGACGGACAAGATCGTCGGCCATCTGCGCGGCATCTACGAATGGGACATCGAGACGCGACTCGACGCCCTGCCGCCCGGCGGGCACGAGATCGAATGTACCGAGTTCGGCCAGGACTGCGTCGTCTACGATACCTACGACGACGGCGGCGTCAGGATCACGGCGTTCAAGGTGGTGCATTGCGAGCCGCAGAACACCTTCGCGATGCGCGTCGACTACAGGGACAGGACGTTCGTGTTCTCGGCCGATACCAAGAAATGCGATGCGCTGATCGAACAGGCAAAGGGCTGCGATCTCCTCGTTCACGAGGCCTTTCCGCCGGCCGAGCTCTACGCCGAGAAGTCGAACCGCCCGCTAGACGTCGCCAAGAAGATCTCCGAGGTCTATCACACGTCGCCCCGCGAGGTCGGCGAGGTGTTCGCGGAAACCGAACCGCGGCTGGGCGTGATCTATCACATGTACAACAACGACGACGTCATCGCGCCGGCGCTCGACCAGATTCGGGAGAATTACGCCGGACCGGTCGAGATCGGCTACGACCTGATGGTGATCAATGTCGGCGACGAGGTCTATGCACGGCCGGCCGTCGTATCCGACAAGCCGTGGCCGATCGGCAGGACCGCCTGAGCCGCTTTTACTTCCAGAGCCTGTCAGAGGCGATGGCCGCGCCCTCGGCCATCGCCGCGAGCTTCGCCCAGACGATCTCGGGTTCGACGGCCGCCTGCCCGACCCAGGTCCCGTAGCCACAATCGCTGCCGACGACGACCTGTTCGCGCCCCACACGCGTTGCGATTCGTTCGATCCGCTGGGCGATCAGTTCCGGGTGCTCGATGAAGTTGGACTTGGACTCGATCACGCCCGGGATGAGGACGATGTGATCGGGCACCTTTACGTCGTCGAAAACCGTGTATTCGTGCGCATGGCGCGGATTGGCCGCCTCGAAGGAAATCCCGCTGACCCGCGCGGTGAATGCGACGTCGATAATGTCGGCGAGCGGCACGTCGCAATGATGCGGACCCTCGTAGTTTCCCCAGCACAGGTGGATGCGGACCATATCCGGATCGACGTTCTCCAGGGCATGATTGAGTGCCTCGATGTGGAGTTCCATCCGGCTGCGGAAGCCCGCGACGTCGAGGTCCGCATACTGGATATGTCGGCCCATGGCGAGGTCCGGACAGTCGAGCTGCAGCATGATCCCGGCGTTCGTGATCGTCTCGTACTCGTAGCGCATCGCATCGGCGACGGCGAAGATGTAGGTCTCGAAATCCGGATAATGCGTATCGTTGAAAAACAGCGAAATCACGCCCGGCGACGCGGCACTCATGAACTTGCCGGCGATCTTCCTGCCCGCCGTCGCGTCATTCAGGTTCTGGACGTCGTCGAGGACGGCCTGCGAATCCGACACGGCGATATCCCCGTTGCAGCCGGGCGTCTTGCGTCGCGATCGGCCCGGATCGTTGAACACGCGGCTCGCCATGGAGGGGAACTCGACAAGGTCCTGATAGGCGCGCGGCACGCTCTCGCCGCCGAAGCCGGTCAGGCGATCCTTTATGTAGGTCGCATAGCTCGGCTTGCTGACCTCGCCATCGTTCACGATATCGACGCCGGCCTTGACCTGCTTGGCTACGGTCTCAGCTACGGCACTCCGAATTCTTCCGGAGAGGGCTGCCCGGTCGACCGGAATCCCTTCCTCCTTGGCGAACATCGTCCGGATCAGGTCGTCCGGCCGCGGCAGGCTGCCCGTATGGGTCGTCAGGATGCGTTCCGTGCTGCGGATCATTCCGCTGTCTCCCTGTTTTCCGCACCTTAATCGGCCGGATGGCAGCGGGCAATTCGCCTCCCGGAATTTGCCGCCGGCACGTCGAGCGCGAAATTTGCCCCCTCCCCGGCTCCCTGTTACCCTCGATCAACGCTGAAAATTTCCCGGTGGGAAGTTTTTCTGTCGGCGGGCCTTGGCCGGTGTGTCGCCAGATTGACCAGACCCGAGATCTATCCGATCAAAGCGTGCTGGGACGAAAGGAGACGCACATGACGCAGGCAAGTTCCGGCGATACCGTCCGGATTCACTACACCGGAAAGCTCACGGACGGCACGCTGTTCGACAGCTCGGAAGGCCGCGATCCGCTCGAATTCACGATCGGCGAGAACAAGATCATTCCGAAGCTCGAAGAATCGGTGGTCGGCATGAGCGTCGGCGACAAGGCGACCGTGGAGGTCGATGCCGAAAACGCCTACGGTCCGCGTCACGAAGAGGCGATGCAGACAGTCGAGCGGTCGATGGTGCCGGACGAAATCGATCTCACGATCGGCAACCGGCTCGAGGCAAGCGGCCCCAACGGCCAGTCGATGGTCCTTACCGTGGTTCAGGTCACAGAAGAAACCGTCACGCTCGACGGCAATCATCCGCTTGCCGGTCAGGACCTCGTCTTCGAGATCGAACTGATCGAGGTTCTGGCCGCCTGAGGCCTATGTCGGAACTGCTCCCGTTATCGACCGAAATTTGATCCAGCAGTCCAGGTGCCGCAAATCGTTTCCTCCGGACACGACGGAGCAGCCCTCATACTGCAGCGGGCCGTTCATGGTGGTCATCGTCGCCGGATCGGACTAGGCTTTCACCGTTTGTTTCGGAGAAGCCGTCTCGATGGAAACCGTTCCTGTCATCGATATCTCGCCGTATCGGTCCGGAGACGACGGCGCCAAGCAACGCGTCGCCCGGCAAGTGGCGGATGCCTGCACCTCCATCGGTTTTTTCGCCATTCGGGAACACGGCATTCCACAGCAGACGATAGAGGACCTCCGCGAAGCGTCTCACGCATTTTTCGAACAGCCCGAGGCCGTGAAACGCCGATCGATGCATCCCGTTGCCGGAACCCCGCGGGGCTTTCGGGCTCTCGCCGAGGAATCGCTCGGTCGGACCGTTCGCCCCGACGCGGCGCCGGATCTGAAGGAGTTCTATCACTACGGGAGGGAGAGTTGGCCCGACGACCCATACTTCACGGGACCTGAAGGGCAGTCGTACTTCATTCCGAACCACTGGCCCGAAGAGCCGGCGGGCTTCCGCACGTCTGCGCTCCGCTATTACGATGCAATGAACCGCCTGGTCGTCGATGTCGTCCATATTATCGCCCTTGCGCTCGGG
>JAYQUR010000230.1:0-5980 GCA_038148075.1 Alphaproteobacteria bacterium
CTGACGATCTCCTTCAGAATGACGACGGCGACCACCGTGGTGAATAAAATCCGCGAGAACGCGAGCGCCGTCGCGTCGGCAAGCGGCAGGTAGACGACCGAAGTGTAGACGCCTACCTGCGCAACGCAGGCGACGATCAGCCGGGCGATGTGAATGCCGGGCCGGTTCGTCTTGAGGTTGGCGGGTCCCATCCGGAGGAACACCGGGATCATAATGAGGAACCCGATTCCGTAGCGGAAGAAGGCGAGCTGGAACGGGCTCATCGTTTGGCCGAGCGTCTTTACCAGAAGATCGTTCGCCGCGAAGGCGAGCGTTCCCAGCACGAGCCAGAGAATGCCGCGCAGGTTCGGCGGCAAGCGGAGCCAAGCCTCGGTAATCGATGTCATGAAGTATCCGGCATCCGGTTGGACCGCCACAGCCTAACGCCTCGGCACGCAAATCGGAACACGCTTTGCCACGAACGAGACGGATGTGCTTAGATGCGCCATCGTCGCTAAAAGGCGGCAGACAACGGGAGGATATTCATGTTCCGCACAATGACAATCGCCGCATTTGCGCTGGCGGCGCTGCCCCTCGCAGGACCGGCGTCCGCTCAATCCGTCGCCGATTTCTACAAGGGCAAGACCATCACGCTCGTTTCCGGCGGCAGCGCCGGCGGCGGGTTCTCGGCCGTCGCCCGCATTCTCGGGAAACACTGGGAAAAATACATTCCCGGCAACCCCACGATCATCGTCGATGCGAAGGCCGGCGCTGGTGGAGCCAATATGATGTCTTACATGGCGAACGCGGCGAAGAAGGACGGCACCGAACTCGGCGCCGCCCTGCCGATCGCCGTAAACGCTCCGTTGCTCCGCAAGGTGAAGTTCAACGCCGCCGACTTCCAATGGCTCGGCTCGATCACGCCGATGACGGAGGTCAGCACCGTCTGGCACACCGCCCCGGCGAAAACGATTGAGGAAGCGAAAAAGGTCGAGGTCATCATGGCGACGTCGAACAAGCTGTCGTCGGCCTATCTGATTCCCGCTTTCATGAATGCGGTCGCCGGAACGAAGTTCAAGATCGTTTCCGGTTACCGGGGTGCCGGGCCGATGAACAAGGCAATGGAAGCCGGCGAGGTGCACGGACGTGGCAGTTTCTACAACAGCTACGTGACCACGAAGCCGGACTGGATCCGCGACAAGAAAATCTACCACTTCGTTCAGGTCGGGCCGAACATCGCCGGCCTGGAAGGCGTACCGAACATGCGCGATATCGTGACGACCGATCTGCAACACCGGATCGTCGATTTCATGGAAGCCCCGGCATATGTCGGGTTCGGCTATTTCGCCCCGGCCGGCGTGCCGGCGGACCGCGTCGCGGCCCTGCGGGACTCGTTCTGGAAGACGGTGAACGATCCCGCCTTCCGGGCCGAGGCCAAAGAACGCAGAATGGTCGTCGATCCACTGGAAGCTAAAAAAGTCCAGTCCGTGATCAACAAGGCGATGGCGACGCCGCCCGAGGTCATTGCCAAGTTCCGCGAAATGGTCAAACTGAAATAGGCGCGGCACCGGCCGAACCGACAGAGAAAACCGGGCCGCGTGCCCGGTTTCCTTTTTTCGAACCCGCTGTACTGAACGACCGGAAGATCGGATGGCCAAGATCGTACTCGGACTCGGGACCTCGCACGGTCCCATGCTGTCGACACCCTGGGAGAAATGGGACGGCCGCGTCGCCGCAGACAGGCAAAACCCGTCGCACCCTTTCAGGGGCGGGACATATTCCTTCGACGAGCTCGTCGAACTCCGCCGGAACGAGCGCCTGGCGGGCGAGATCACGCCGGAGAAATGGCAGGCGCGTTCCGCGGCCTGCCGGGCGGCGCTCGAGGCGCTCGCCGACCGTTTTGCCGCTGCTGCGCCCGATGTCGCGGTGATCGTGGGCAACGACCAGCGGGAGCTGTTCGCGGAAGACAACTTCCCGGCGCTCTGCGTCTATTACGGCGAAACCATCGAGAACCGCCCGCGGACGCCCGAGCAAATCGCCAATCTGCCGCCGGGGATCGCGATATCGGAGCGCGGTCACGCCCCGCCCGAAGACGCGGCGTACCCGGGCTGCCCCGAATTGGGACGGCACATCATCGAATCCCTGATGGATGCCGAGTTCGACGTGGCGGCCTCGGCCGTTCTGCCGGAGGGCACCGGCTACGTGAATGGAATCCCGCACGCGTTCGGCTTCATCTACCGCCAGATCATGCGCGATGCGCCGGTTCCCAGCGTCCCGATCCTGATCAACACGTTCTATCCGCCGAACCAGCCGTCGGCGGAACGCTGTTACGATTTCGGGATAGCGCTGCGCGACGCCATCGAAAGCTGGCCCGACGACAGGACCGTCGCGGTTTTCGCGTCGGGCGGTCTCAGCCATTTCGTGATCGACGAGGATCTCGACCGCAAGGTGCTGGACGCCTTCCTTGCGAACGACCGGGATACGCTGATTTCCATCCCGGAAGATCTTTACCAGTCGGGCACGTCGGAGATTAAGAACTGGATTCCGGTTTCGGCGGCCATGACCGCCGCCGGCATGGACATGGAGCTGATCGACTATGTCCCGTGCTACCGCTCGGAAGCCGGCACCGGCAACGCGATGGGCTTCGTCGTCTGGGAGTAGCGGACGGCGAACAGGCGTTGCCGGTCAGGCGTCTTCTATCCGGTCCCAGCCGAGCATCCGCATCACCGGCTCGTCGGTCATGACGAACAGCGTCGCGTCGCTGTCGGCGCGGTGGCTGAAGGGCCGCCAGCTCGGCACGGCCATCATGTCTCCTCGCGCCCAGCGGAATCGCTCACCATCGATCTCGGATTCGCCGGTTCCTTCCGCGACGCATATCACGTGATTGATCGTCGTGCGGCACCGGCGGGTGCTTTCGCCGGTTTCCAGCCGCTGCATGTAGAGCGCCATCGACGGCATCGCCGGGTCGCCGAGCTGCACGCGGCGTCCCCAGCGCCCCTCCGGGTCGGGCGCGGCGGCGTCCAGGTCCCGCTGAACGTCTTCCCATCGAAAAATGAACGGCGAGGAGACCGGCGTCGTCGCGATCGGCTCGTACACCTGCGGGTGGGATTCATAGAACATCGGCTCCAGCAGATGTGCCAGGGGCACGTCGAGGCAGTCCATCCAGTAGCACATGCCGTCCGCTTCGCTCGCATGCCCGTGCCAGCACCAGTTGGGCGTCAGCAGCACGTCGTTCGGCCGCATGTCGAGCCGTTCGCCGTTGACGACGGTGTAAGAGCCCTCTCCCTCCAGCACGAAGCGCAGCGCGTTGGGCGTATGCCGATGCGACCGCGCCTTCTCGCCGGGCAGTATGCCCTGATAGGCGGCGATCAGCGTGCGAACCGTCGCATAGGTATTACCCTCGACGGGATTGAACAGGATCAGGTTACGGCGCTCCGCGAGTTCGGTATCCACGAGACGGCCGGCGGCATCGAGCGCCGCCTTGCCCTCTTCCCACGACCAGTGAAACGGCAAGAAGTTCTCGCGCGGAGACGCCCACAATGACGGTTCGGGCTTCGCCCAGCCGGCGTTGATGCTCAGCTCCGACAATTCGCCGTAGAGCGATTCCAGCGTTTCGGCTTCCGCCAGCCTGGAAAGTGCCGCCATCGTTCCGCCCCGTCAGATAAAGACCGGCAACCAGTTTAGGGCGTTACGCCGCCCCGCGCACCCTGTCTGTCACGGCGCGCGCATCGTCGGGCGGCGCGTCGGCACGCCAGGCCACATGGCCGTCCGGCCGCACCAGCACAAGGGCCGCGCCGTAGAGTGCGGAGATATCCGCATCGTCGATATCGACGATCTCCAGGGGCATGCCCGCGGCCCCGGCCGCCGCTTCGATAGCGCCCGTTTCCGCGTTCCCGAACCGCATCAGCACGAATCCGTGGCCGAACAGGTCAAGCGTCGAGCGGCCATCGGCCATCCAGGCGTGCGGCGCCCGCGAGCCCGGCCGGGCCGTCTGTTCGTAGACTGCGGGGTCGAGCGACGGCGGCGGCGTGCCGTCGGGTACGCATACCGGCGATCCCTCATAGAAATACCCGAGATGTATCCCCTGCGTTCGCCATTCGCGCTGCATCGCCGCGGCGATATCGGTCCCGACCTGCGCGCGAAGCGCTTCTGCTGCGGGGGTTTCGTCGAGAAGGCCGGGATGGGGATCGGGCGACAGCATGCGCCCCAGATTGCCGCTCGCCTCGCTCACATTCCGGATCGCGACCGGCCGGCGTTCGACCGTATAGCTGTCGAGCAGCCCGTCGCCTCCCCAGCCGGCGCGCACGGCAGCGATCTTCCACGACAGATCGACCGCGTCGCCGACGCCCGTGTTCATGCCGAACCCGCCGGTCGGCGACATGGCGTGCGCTGCATCGCCGGCGATGAAGACGTTGCCGTCGCGGTAGTTCTCGGCAACGAGTTCGCGTCTCGTCCACGGCATTACCGACAGCAGCTCGTAGTCGAAATCGCGCCCGACGGCACGCCGTATCGCGGCGCGCACCGTATCGTCCGACGGCCGTTCGCCTTGGCTGCCCGACCGGATGATGGAAAACCGCCACTCGTCGCGCCCGTTGATCGCCACCAGCGTCGCCCACGTGCCTTCCGGACCGATGAAGATGAAGCGATAACCCGGACGCTTGTCGTGCAGCTTCTCGAAACCGGCACAGCGAAAAATGGCGTTTGTCGTGTGCGTCAGCGCCGGGTTTCCGGACATCGCGATTCCGGCGGCCTCGCGAACCTCGCTGTTGGCGCCGTCGCACCCGACGAGGAAATCGCAGGTCATCTCCCGCACCGCGCCCGCCTCCGCGTCCTCGATCGAGACGCGCAGACCGCTGCCGTCTTCTTCGAAACCGACGAACCTGTGGCGATAGCGAAGGTCGACACCGTCGAAGCGCGCCGCGAACTTCCGGAGGACAGGGTCGAACATGTTCTGAGGGCAGCGTTCGCGCTTCTGCGGGCTTTCGGGCGGCGGCCGCGATGCGTTCATGCTCGGAACCTCGTAGCGCCCGATCTCCCAACCGCCGGCCAGGCTGCCGGCGATATAGATATTGTCCTGCGGGTAGTCGCGACCGTACGGCGCCGCCTCGACATCGCCGACGAGACCCCACCTGCGGCAGAACTCCATCGTGCGGATACCGACGAGATCCTGGCGCGGCTGATGGATCGAACCGTCGCTGCGCTCGACCAGGCGACAGGGAATACCGCGCCACCCCAGGTCGCCGGCAAGCGCCAGTCCCACCGGCCCGCCGCCGACGATGAGAACGGGTATATGATCCAGACTATCCATTCAACTTCTCGCGGACCGTCTTGCCACGCCATCCGGTCCGGCTCCGCCCTCGGACGGGCACCGGGCGTTTTTCGCCGAATTCTTGGTTAACGACCATTCAATTGAGATTTCACGATAATTCTGTTTCTATACGGCGAACAACGACCGTCCGCCAAGGGCGGTCCCCCCTTAGTAACTGTGGAGGACACATGAAATCGAAACTTTTTGCGGGCGTCGCGATTGCGGCCGCCCTCACCCTCGGCGGTCCGGTCGCGGCGAATGCGCAATCGGCAGCCGAATTCTACAAGGGCAAGACGCTGAAGATCATCTTCGGGTTCGGCGTCGGCGGAACCTACGGCAAGTATTCCCAGATTCTCGCCCAGTATCTCGCCCCCTATCTCGGTGCGGAAAAAGTCATCACCCAATCGATGCCGGGTGCTGGCGGCATCAAGGCCACGAACTACGTCTACAACGTGGCGTCGAAGGACGGCATGACGCTGTTCATGCCGCCGGACACGCTCGTCATTTCCGAGCTGCTGCGGCCCAAGGCCGTGAAGTACAAATCCGGCGATTTCACCTGGCTCGGCACCGCGGTTCAGAGCAACTCCGTGATCGCTATTCGAGGTGACGCCGGCATCAAGCGCGTCGAAGATTTGAAGAGCACCCAGGTCATCATGGGCTCCACCGTCAAATTTTCGCAGACCTTCCTGATGG
>JAYQUR010000231.1:0-5978 GCA_038148075.1 Alphaproteobacteria bacterium
ACCCGGGATCCTCGTTGTTTTCGGTCTGGGCCTTATCGGCCTCGGCTACGCCCGTCGAAAGCGCATCGCCTGACGGCACTCCGGATAACCGGAACGAGCGGCGGTCCTTCGGGGGTGCCGTTTTTTTTCGCCGCCGGCTTTCCCTAAATCCCGATATCCCCGTTCCAGATTTCCGGGTTCTTCGCCATCCAGCCGGCGAAATAGTCGATCATCTCCGGCACGTTCACCACCTCGACGTCGATGCCGCGGTCGCGCATGAAATCTTCGTTGCCGCCGAAATTGACGTTCTCGCCGACGACGACGCGCGGGATGCGGAACTGCACGATAGTGCCCGAGCACATCATGCAGGGGCTCAGTGTCGTGTACATCGTGCATTCCGACCACTGGCCGTAAAGACCGGCCTGGCGCAAACAATCGGTCTCGCCGTGCAGGATGATCGTTCCCTCCTGCTGGCGGCGGTTGTGGCCTTCGGCGATCAGCTTGCCGCCATGGACGAGGCACGCGCCGACCGGCACGCCGCCCTCGTCGGCGCTCTTCTTCGCCTGCAGGAATGCGCGCGCCATCCAGTCCGCGTCATCCATTTCGCTCTCCCCCGGTTGCTTTCGCGATCCACGCCAGCGCCCCGACGATGTCGGCCGCCTTGTCGCCCGGCGGTGGGGCCGGGCGTGCGATCATGACGACCGGCAGGCCCAGCCGCCGGGCCGCTGAAATCTTGCCGTAGGTCGAGGCGCCGCCGGCATTCCTGCTGACCACGACGTCGATTCCGTGCTCGCGCAGCAGCGCTTCCTCGGCCTCGGCCGAGAAAGGTCCGCGACCGGTCAGGTACACGGCGGCCGCGAACGGCGCTTCGGGCAGCGCATCGACGGTGCGGATCAGAAACCGCATCCCGTCGATCCCCGCGAACGCCGGAAGATCCTGACGGCCGATTGCGAGAAACGCCGCCTTCCCGAGGCCGGGCATTTGCGCCGCGGCGTCGGCGGCGTCCGCTGCCTGCCGCCAGTCGTCGCCCGGCACCTCCTCCCATGCCGCGCGCAGCAGCTTGAGACCCGGAACCGCCGCGTCGGCGCAGGCGGCAGCGGCGTTGGCGGCGATGGTATCGGCATAGGCGTGCGTCGCGTCGACGACGGCAGCGACGCCGTTGTCCCGGATCCAGTCGGCCAGCGCGTCGGCGCCGCCGAAGCCGCCCGTCCGGATTGCGACGTTTTCAGGCAGGCGCGGCGCGACCGTGCGCCCGGCCAGCGAATAGGTGACGCGGTAGTCGGATGCTGCCGTGCCGGCGAGCGAGACGGCGTCTGCCGTGCCGCCGAGGACGAGAACGTGCGGCTTCTCAGCCATCCGCCCTGCCCCGTAATTCGCCGTGCCGATCGTAAATCAGGATTCCGATCTCGATACCTGCATCGCCCAGCGTGACGCTCGCGGTTTCGCGCGCCCGGGCCGCGACGGCGTCGGCCAGTGCGAACCCCGCCTCCGATGCGATCTCGAGGGCGTGCGCGCCGGTGTTGGCGGCGCGGATCGCCGCCTGCGTCCCTTCGTCGGCGCCGAGCCCATGCGCGAGACCGGCGAGCCAGCCGAGGTCGACCTGGCTGCGGCCCGAATGGAGATCGAGGTGGCCCTGCGCCAGCTTTGCGATCTTGGCGAAGCCGCCGCCGATGACGACGCGCGGCACCTGGTGGCGGCGAAGGTATTTCAGCATGCCGCCGGCGAAGTCGCCCATGTCGATCATCGCGTGGTCGGGCAGGCCGAGCAGTGCCTGCGTGCGGTCTTCCGACGTCTTGCCGGTGCAGCCCGCGACGACCGCCTCGCCCGCCGCGCGCGCGACGTCGATGCCGCGCTGGATGCTTTCGATCCATGCCGCGCAGGAATAGGGGACCACGATGCCGGTGGTGCCGAGGATCGAGATGCCGCCGACGATGCCGAGCCGGGGGTTCCATGTCTTCCGAGCGAGTTTCTCGCCGTCCTCGACCGACACCGTCACTGCCACGTCGCCGCTGCCGCCGTGCGCCTCCGTAACCTCGGCGATGGCGGCCGCGATCATCCTGCGCGGGACGGGGTTGATGGCGGGCTCGCCGACCGCGAGCGGCAGGCCCTCGCGCGTCACCGTGCCGACGCCCGGCCCGGCGCGGAAGACGACGCCCGCGCCCGGCGCGCCCGGCGTCACCTTGGCCAGGATCAGCGCGCCGTGGGTGACGTCCGGGTCGTCGCCCGCATCCTTGATCACGCCCGCCGTCCCCGCGCCGTCGGTCAGGCTTTCGGTTGCCAGCGCAAAGGCCGGCGTCTCGCCCTTGGGCAGCGTAATCGTCACAGGATCCGGAAAAGCCCCGGTCAGCAGCGCCGTATAGGCGGCCTTCGCCGCCGCCGCTGCGCAGGCGCCGGTCGTCCAGCCGCGCCGCAGCGGGCCCGCGGGCCGCCGCGCTGAGGGTTCGTTGCCCATGGCGATTTTATATGTGGTATGGAAACGCTATGGAACGGCTCCCTGAAAAGATGCCTCCGCTGCCGGCATTCGAGCCCGGCTGGGTATGGCTGACCGGCGCCGGGCCGGGCGATCCCGGCCTGCTGACCCTGCACGCGCTGAACGGCCTGCGACAGGCCGACGTCATCGTGCACGATGCGCTGGTCGGCGACGGCGTGCTGGCGTTGGCGCGGCCCGGCTGCGAGATCGTCTATGCCGGCAAGCGCGGCGGACGGCCGTCGCCGAAACAGCCGGACATTTCGGCCAGGCTCGTCCAGCTCGCGCGCGAGGGAAAGCGGGTCCTTCGACTGAAGGGAGGCGATCCGTTCGTCTTCGGCCGCGGCGGCGAGGAAGCGCTTGCGCTGGTTGCCGCCGGAATACCGTTTCGCGTCGTCCCCGGCATTTCGGCCGGCGTCGGCGGACTCGCGCATGCGGGCATCCCGCTCACCCATCGCGAGACCAACTCCGCCGTCACCTTCGTCACCGGCCACGGCGCGACCGGCGACGTGCCCGACGGCATCGACTGGCCGGCGCTGGCCGCCGCTTCGCCGGTGCTCGTCATCTATATGGCGCTCAAGCATCTCCGCACGATCCGCGGCCTGCTGCTCGACGGCGGCCGGCTGGAAAGCGAAGCCGTCGCTGTCGTCTCGCGCGCTTCTCTTGACGGCGAGCAGGTACTGGAAACCACCCTCGGCACCTGCGTCGACGATGTCGCGTCCTCCGGTATCGAGCCGCCGGCGATGGTCGTCATCGGCGAGGTCGTGCGGCTGCGCGCCGGGCTCGACTGGGTCGGTGCGATGGCCGGCCGCGTACTCGACGCCGATCCGCTCGGCATGCGTGTCGCGCGCGATGCGGGGTAGGGAGCGGTCCGGAGCCGCCTGAAAACATGCCGGGAGCGAAGGGAGTCCTGATCGCCGCGCCGTCGTCGGGCAGCGGCAAGACCACGGTCACCCTCGGCCTGTTGCGCTATTTCGCGCGGACCAACGTGCCGGTCTCGTCTTTCAAGACCGGTCCTGACTACATCGATCCCGGTTATCATACGGCCGCGAGCGGCCGTCATTGCGTCAATCTCGACAGCCGCGCGATGCGGCCGGAGACGGTCGCGGCGCTGTTCGCGCAGGTCTGCGCCTATTCCGAATTCGTCATCGGCGAGGGCGTGATGGGCCTGTTCGACGGCGCGTCGGCGCCGGCCGACGGGCGCACCGGCTCGACCGCCGAACTCGCCGCGGCGCTGGCGCTGCCTGTAATCCTGGTCGTCGACGCGGGCGCGCAGGCGCAGAGTGCGGCGGCGCTGGTGCACGGCTTCGCGACATGGTCCGAAGAGGTGAATGTCACCGGCGTCGTGTTCAACCGGGTCGGCAGCGCGCGCCACGCCGACATGCTGCGGGCCGCGATGGAAGGAAGCGGGATACCCGTTCTCGGATGTCTTCCGCGTTCGAGCGAGATCGCGCTGCCGGACCGGCATCTCGGCCTCGTCCAGGCGAGCGAGATGGAAGCGCTCGAAACCTTTCTCGATGCCGCCGCCGATCTCGTTGCCGGCCATATCGATCTCGCCGCGCTGAGCGGCGTCGCATGCGAGCTGCCGCCGCCGGCGCGCACCGCCGCGCCGACGCCGGTCTCGCCGCCCGGCCAGCGCGTCGCCATCGCGGCCGACGACGCCTACCGTTTCGTCTATCGCCACGTTATAGACGGCTGGCGCAGCGCGGGGGCCGAGCTGGCGCTGTTCTCGCCCCTGGCCGACGAGCCGCCCGACGCGGCCGCCGACGCGGTCTACCTGCCGGGCGGCTATCCCGAACTGCATGCGGGGAAGCTCGCCGCGAACGCCTCGTTCCTCGACGGGTTGCGTACGGCGGCCGCGCGCGGCGCGACGATCTACGGCGAGTGCGGCGGCTACATGACGCTCGGCGAGGCGCTGACCGACGCCGACGGGACCATGCACCGTATGGCCGGGTTGCTGCCGGTGGAGACCTCGTTCGCCGCGCGCAAGCTCCATCTCGGCTACCGCGAGGCGGCGCTGGAGTCGGACGGCCCGCTGGGCGCGGCGGGCACGGTATACGGCGCGCACGAGTTTCACTACGCGACGGTGCTGCGCGAGGGCGACGCCGCGCCGCTGTTCCGGGCGGCGGATGCGGCGGGCGCCGATCTCGGTTCGGCGGGGCTGCGCGCGGGCAACGTGATGGGCTCGTTCATTCACCTGATTGACGTGCGATAGGAAATTGTGCGTTTCCTCGAATTGACTCGGCAACGCCCGCTCCCGAATATCGCCGCATGATCGAAATCATGATCGAACGCTGGAGCCAGCGCGACGGCTCGGTCGACTGGCTATGGTCGATCTGGCAGGACGGCCAGCGGCTGCACATGGGACAGCCGCACGGATCCGCCGAGGACGCCGAGATGGAGGCACGCGCGGCGTGTCACAAGCTCACCGGCAAGGCGCCGGACGATATAACGGTTCTCTGAAGGGAGTTTTCAATGACTCAAGTCATCCGCATTCACGAATTCGGCGACAGCGACGTCCTCAAGGTCGAAGACGACGACATCGGCGCGCCCGGCCCGGGCGAGGTGCTGCTGGCGCAGGACGGCATGGCGGTCCATTTCGCCGACACGATGATGCGCGAGGGCCGCTACGGCATCAAACCGGAGCTCCCCGCCATCGTCGGGCTCGACGGGGCCGGGACCATCGAGGCGGTGGGGCCGGGCGTCGACGCCTTCAAGCCGGGCGACACGGCCTGCTACCTCTACAAGGTCGGCGCCTATTCGGCGAAACGGGTGATGCCGGCGGATGCGCTGGTGCCGGTGCCGGCGGGCGTCTCGACCAAGGAGATCGCCGGCAACTTCCTGCGCGGCATGACGGCGCAGTACCTCCTGCGCCAGACCTATCGCGTCCAGCCCGGCGACACGATCCTCGTGCACACGGCGGCCGGCGGCATGGGCACGATCCTCAGCCAGTGGGCCAGCGGCATCGGCGCAACCGTGATCGGCACCGTCGGCAGCGACGACAAGAAGGCCATCGCGACCGCGAGCGGCTGCGCCCACGTCGTCAACTCGCGCACCGAGGACGTCGCCGCGCGCGTCAAGGACATCACCGGCGGCGAGGGCGTCGCCGCGGTCTATGACGGCATCGGCAAGGATGTTTGGGACGCCAACGTGGACGCGCTGCGGCTCACCGGCTATCTCGTCAATTACGGCCACATGTCCGGTCCGCTTGCGCCCATCGATCCGCTGCAGCTCAACAGGAAGTCTATCTTTTTCGCCAAGGTCTCGCTGCCGCACTTCATGCGCTCGCCCGAGGCCAAGCGCGCAATGGCCGAAGACTTCTTCCAGGCGATTGCCGACGGTCACCTCAACCTCACGGTCAGCGCCGAATACAAGCTCGCCGACGTGGCGAAGGCGCAAGACGATCTGGTCGGCCGCAAGACGACCGGTTCGATCATTCTGGTGCCTTAGCTTAGGTCCGCTCGCGCGGACCCGCACCGGCCCTCTCCCCCACCCGGCCACCCATTGCGATGATCCTGTGGGTGGCCGGGTG
>JAYQUR010000232.1:0-5937 GCA_038148075.1 Alphaproteobacteria bacterium
GGTTTCCTCCATCGACTCGGCGAGCGTTTCGTCGCACAGCGCATGGCGGATCTCGGCTTTTTCGACGATGTAGACCAGTTCGCGCGCGCGCAGCAGCTGCATCGTCGTCACGCAGATGCCGCCGGCCTTGAGGACGGCACACCAGCAGGCGACGAGCATCGGGTTATTGGGCGCGCGCAGCAGGACCCGGTTTCCGGGGACGAGCCCGTGATCCTCGACCAGGACCCGCGCGATCCTGTCGGAAATGTCCCGCAACTCGTTATAGGTCCAGGTCGTGTCCTCGTAGTGCAGGACGGGGCTGTCGCCGTGCCCGTTTTCGCACATCTCGTCGAGCAGGATCGCGCCGGAATTCATCCGGTCGGGATAGCTCCGCAGGATCTCCAGGGAATCGTAGTCGAACTCGGGCCACTGGTCGCGCGGCGGCAGGTTGTCCGCCGCGAAGGTATCGATATGGGCGGTCGGGCCGCCGGGAAGATGCTTGCTCATGACCGTATCGGTTCCTGTTCTACTCCGATGCCGCCAGTGCCTGGCCGGCGATGATCAGTTTCTGGATTTCGCTGGTGCCTTCGTAGATCCGCAGGGCCCGGATCTCGCGATACAGGCGCTCGACGGTCGAACCGACGACGACGCCCATGCCGCCGAAAATCTGGACGGCCTGATCGATCACCTCCTGCGCGCTTTCGGTAGCGAACAGTTTCGCCATCGCTGCTTCGCGGGTGACCCGTGCGGACCGTGTGTCGCGCGTCCAGGCGGACCGGTAGACCAGCAGGGCGGCTGCATCGATCTTGAGCGCCATGTCCGCCAGCTTTTCCTGTATCAGCTGGTAGTCGGCCAGCGGCTTGCCGAAGGATTGCCGCGTCTTCGCCTGCGCCAGCGCCTCGTCGTGCGCGCGTCGCGCGAAGCCGAGCGCGGCGGCGCCGACGGTCGAACGAAACACGTCGAGCGAGGCCATAGCGATCTTGAAGCCGTCGCCGCCCTCGCCGAGCCGGTGGGAGGCCGGGATGCGGCAATCGTCGAACCTGAGGCGGCCGAGCGGGTGCGGCGCGATGACGTCGAAGCGTTCGGTGACCGAAAAGCCGGGGCTGTCGGCGTCGACGACGAAGGCCGACAGGCCCTTCGCGCCCGGCGCTTCGCCGGTGCGGGCGAAAACGACGTACTGGTCGGCGATTCCGCCGTTGGAGATCAGCGTCTTCTCGCCGTTGAGTACGAATTCGTCGCCGTCGGCCGCAGCTTCGGTCGCCATCGCGGCGACGTCGGATCCGGAATCCGGCTCCGACAGCGCGAACGCCGCGATCCGCGAACCGTTGGCGACTCCCGGCAGATAAGTTTCGCGGATCTCGTCGGAGCCGAACAGCGAGATCGGCCCGCTGCCGAGGCCCTGCATGACGAAGGAGAAATCTGCCATGCCCGAATACTGCGCCAGCGTCTCGCGCATCAGGCAAAGCGCGCGCACGTCGAGGGTCGCGAACTTGCCGCCCCAGGGGGCCGGGACCGAATATTGCAGCCAGCCCCCGGCGGCGAGGCGGGAGACGAGTTCGCGGGCCAGTTCGTCCAGCCCCTCTTGCGTGTCGGGTTCGTCCTCGGCGATCGGCGCGATTTCGCGGTCCGCCCAGGCCCGGAACGCCGCGGCCAGCTCGCGGTGCGAGTCGTCGAGGAACGGCCAGTCGAGGTAGCTGCGGTCTGGCACGATCAGTTTCCTTCGAAGACCGGCTTCTGTTTCGCAACGAAGGCGTCGAACGCCCGCTGGAAATCCTTCGTCTGCATGCAGATCGCCTGCGCTTCCGCCTCGGAGGTGATGGCGTCCTCGACGCTCATGTTCCATTCCATGTGCAGCTGACGCTTGGTGACGCCGTGCGCGAAGGTCGGGCCGTCCGCCAGCCGTCGAGCCTGCTCCTCAGCTTCTTCAAGAACTTTAGAAGATTCGCATAACTTGTTGAAAAACCCCCAATTATATCCTTCTTCGGCGCTCATCGAGCGGCCGGTATAGAGAAGTTCGGACGCACGCCCCTGACCGATGATCCGGGGCAGGATCGAACACGCTCCCATGTCGCATCCGGCGAGGCCGACGCGGGTGAACAGGAACGCCGTCTTGGTTTCGGGCGTCGCGTACCGCAGGTCCGAGGCCATCGCGAGGATGGCGCCGGCGCCGGCGCATACGCCGTCGATCGCCGCGACAATGGGCTGCGGGCAGGTGCGCATCGCCTTGACGACGTCGCCGGTCATTTCTGTAAACCGGAGAAGATCCTTCATGTTCATTTCGAGCAGGGGGCCGATGATCTCGTGAACGTCGCCGCCGGAGCAGAAATTCCCGCCCGCGCCCGTTATGACAACCGTCTTGATGTCGTCGACATGCTGGAGGGCGCGAAACGTGTCGCGCAGTTCGGCGTACGAGTCGAACGTCAGCGGATTCTTGCGATCCGGACGGTTGATCGTGATCGTCGCGACCTTTCCGTCGACGCTCCACGCGAAATGTTCGGGCGCGAGCGCCGCGCCGGGGATCGTCTTCATTCTGCTGCCTCCAGGCTGTTGTCGTCGTCGGCGGCGCGGATCGATTCCTTCAGCCGCGCAAGCAAGGCGTAGAGCGACCGCATCTCGGCCGCGCTGAGGCCCGCCATCATGTCGCCCACCCATTTACGGTGATCCTCCGCGATCTCGCGGAAGAATTTCTCGCCTTCCGGCGTCAGGCTGACCATCTGGACTCTCCGGTCGGACGGGTCGGGGGCCCGGTCGACGAGACCCTCGCGGGCGAGCCGGTCCACAAGGCCGGTAACGTTGCCGTTCGACACCATCAGGCGGCGGGACAGATCGCCCATCGACATCGGCGCGCCGTGCCGTTCGAGCTGCGCGAGGATGTCGAACCGCGGGAGCGTGGTGTCCGCCATCTGCTTGAGGCGCTGCCGAACGGCGCTGTCGAGCAGGTTCGTACAGGTCAGGAGCCGCAACCAGACGCGCAGTTCCATCCGGTCGCCGCTGCCGACGCCGCTTTCGTAATCGGGCCGCTCGTCGCTCACATCACTTCTCCGCCGGCCACCGGGACCGCCTGTCCGGTGATTGCGCCCGAGCCGGGCAGGGCGAGCCAGGCGACCGCCTCCGCGACCTCCCAGGGCTGGACCAGCCGACCCTGCGGGTTCGTTGCGGCGAGCTCTTTTCGGGCATCTTCCTCCGAACGTCCCGTCTTGGCGACGATGTTGGCGATCGTGTCGCGGACCAGATCGGTTTCCGTGTAGCCGGGGCACACGGCGTTGACCGTGACCCCCTTGGTCGCGAGCTCGAGCGCGAGCGATCGCGTGAGCCCGATTACGCCGTGCTTGGCCGCACTGTAGGCGCTGACATAGGCGTAGCCTTTCAGACCCGCCGTCGAGGCGATGTTGACGATCCGGCCGTAACCCGCATCCAGCATCGACGGCAGGACCGCCTGCGAGAACAGATATGTGCCGGTGAGATTGACCGCGAGCATCGAGTCCCACAATGCGCGGTCCATCTTGTGGAACGGCGCGCTTTTGCCCGCCCCGGCATTGTTGACGAGAACGGTGACGTTCCCGTTGGCGGCCGTTGCGGACTCGATCGCGGCGGAAATAGCGGCTTCGTCGGTGACGTCGGCGGATTCGACGTGAACCTTTACGCCCGATGCGGCAGCGATCTCGCCTGCGCGTTCGTCGAGAAGCGGCCGGTCGCGTCCTGTGAGGGTGAGATCTGCACCGAGCCGGGCCAGGGTCTCCGCGATCGCTGCGCCGATGCCGCGCGTCGCACCCGTGACGATTGCGTGCTGGCCGGTCAACGGGGTGCCGGCGAGGCGTCCCTGAACGTCTTTTCGTGCTGAGGCGTCGATCTCGTTCACCCGGATGCAAGGTTGATCCGTTATTGTTTTAAGCTTAAAACAATCATCCTTACCGCGCAAGTTTTCCTCAAGGAAGGATCCCTTCATGCACACCCTCAATCCGCCCGGCTGGCCGCGTCCGAAGGGCTATTCGAACGGCATCGTTTCCGAAGGGCGTTTCGTCTTCGTCGCCGGCATGGTCGGCTGGAACGAGAGCGAGGAATGGGAGTCCGACGACTTCGTCGCGCAGTTCCGCCAGGCGCTGAAGAATACGGTCGCGGTTCTCAAGGAAGGCGGGGCGGTGCCCGAAAACGTCTGCCGGATGACCATGTATTTCGTCGACAAGCAGGAGTATCTCGCCAACCTGAAGGGTGTCGGCGAAGCGTGGCGCGAGGTCATGGGCAAGACCTATCCGACGATGGCGGCGGTGCAGGTGGTTGCGCTGATGGAGGACCGGGCCCGGCTCGAAATCGAGACCACGGCCATCATCCCGCCGGAAGACATCGAAAGCGGCGAATAGACGATACCGGCGCGTCCCTCGAACTCGCGGCAAATTGAACTTTACTCCGGGGCCGGGGATGCCCATTTTTCCGTTGACGGGTCAACAGTACGCGGAGGATTTGCCATGACAACCGAACGCGCCGTTCTTGCCGGTGGCTGCTTCTGGGGAATGGAAGAGCTATTCCGCCATCAGCCGGGCGTGATTTCCACGCGTTGCGGCTATGCCGGCGGCGAAGTGCCGAACGCCACCTATTACAACCACGGCAATCATGCCGAGGCGATCGAGGTGATCTACGATCCGTCGCAGACGGATTACCGCGCGCTACTGGAATTCTTCTTCCAGATTCACGATCCGTCGACGAAAAACCGCCAGGGCAACGACATGGGGCCGAGCTACCGTTCGGCAATCTATTACGAGGACGAGGCCCAGCGCGGCATCGCCGAAGCGCTGATCGCGGAGATCGATGCGTCGGGCATCTGGCCCGGAAAGGTGGTGACCGAGGTCGAACCGGTGAGCGACTTCTGGGAAGCGGAGCCGGAGCACCAGGATTACCTGCAGCGTTTCCCCAACGGCTATACCTGCCATTTCCCGCGGGCCGGCTGGAAGCTGCCGCCCCGCGAGGCGGCCGAGTAAAGCGACCGAGGCCGGCCTTGGACCGGGCGGAATTCGGCAAGCTAGTGGCGCCCGTGACGGCCCGGATTTCCGGGCGCGACCTCGACGACGCGTTGGAACGGGACCTGAACGAGGCCTTTCCGCCGGGTGGCGAAGGATTTGCCGCCATCGAAGCCGCCTGCCGCAACGCCATCGACGCCGGCTGGATGTGCGCCGAAGGTGCGCCGGGCCGCCGGTTCGGGAGGATTATCGAACCTGGCCCGGCTTCGCACGGGCTGAGCGTCGACGTGGTGGATCTCGAAAACATCGTCGGCCCGCACCACCGCCATCCGACGGGCGAGGTGTGCATGATCATGCCGGCCGACGATACGGCCCGGTTCGACGGCGCGGCAAAAGGCTGGAAGGTCTATGAACCTGGATCGGCGCACAACCCGACGGTGACCGGCGGAAAGGCGCTGGTTCTCTATCTGCTTCCGGACGGGCAGATCGAATTCACAGGCTAGGAGTCGGAGCGCCTGCGGCAATTGTGCAGATAGACGATCGCCGGCGATTGCGCCATTATCCGAACCATGAATACGTCGCCCTATATCATCGATAATCCGGCCGAAAACGACTTTCGGCTGAACCGCCAGACGCTTGTCGACCCCGGCATTCTCGCCCGGGAGCGCGAGCGGATATTCAATACCTGCTGGATCTACGCCGGCCACGATTCCGAGGTCAGGAATCCGGGCGACTTCGTTACCCGGCGGGTGGCGGGCCGGCCGGTGATCATGTGCCGCGATAGCGGCGGCGACGTCCGGCTTTATCTGAACACCTGCCGGCACCGCGGCGCGCAGGTGTGCCGCGAGCGCAAGGGCAATACCAAACGCTTCTATTGCTTCTATCACGGCTGGTCGTACGACTGCGACGGGCGCCTCGTGGCGGTTCCGGGGGACGACGCGTATCCCGACAGTTTCGACCGGAACGAGCTTGGGTTGACGGAAGCGCCGCGGTTCGAGAACTACCG
>JAYQUR010000233.1:0-5928 GCA_038148075.1 Alphaproteobacteria bacterium
GATCCCGTCCGACGACCTGATTGTAGACGACGCTGCGGGTCGGCTCGAGTTTGGCCGCGATGGCGTCGAGCGCGCGGACCCGAAGGGCGGCGTGCGCCGGCGCGAGACCGGCGACGGCGAGGGGCGCGGCGAATTCGGCGGCGTGATCCTCCATCGGCGTGCCGGTGGCCGCACCCACGATGCGCCCGGCAACGCTGGCCGTCACGACAATGGCATCCGCGCTCTCGGCATAGGGCCTGAGGTAGCGTTCCTCATAAGCGGCGTCGCCGTCGTACAGATAGGGATATTCCGCGAACACGGCGATGCGCAGCGCCGCGATGTCGGGAATCGCGGCGGCGACTGCCGTGCCGGTCAGGATATCGTAGCTGAGGTCGGCCATTACGGGGCCCGGTATAGGCCCTGCGCCGCGAACGATCCAGCAGCCCCCCGTCGCTAGTGATAGGTCTCCACGTGGAGCCGCCCCTGATTGCGCATGGTCTCGCGCAATCCCGCCCAATCCATCGCATGATCCGCGCAGATATCGGTGAGCGCCGACTGGACGCCGTCCTCCATGCGCTTGTGTCCGCAGATATAGAGAGTGGTATGGTCGTCGGCGAGGAGCCGGGCGACGTCGTCGGCCCGAGCCCGGAGCCGGTCCTGCACGTAGACGCGTTCGGCGTCCGTTTCGCGGGAAAAGGCGAGTTCGGTGTCGATCAGGCTCGGCGGCAGCTTCTTCAACGGCCCGAAATAGGGCAGTTCGTCGCGTCGGCGCGCACCGAAGAACAGGTGCAGCTCGCCGGCGCCGGCACGCTCACCGCCGCGCCGGCGGCGTTCGGTCATCGCCCGGAAAGGCGCGGAGCCGGTGCCGGTGCAGATCATGATCAGCTTGGCGTCCGGATCGTCCGGCATCAGGAAGGTGCTGCCGAACGGGCCCGTCACCTTGACCTCCGCGCCGCGCTCGAGATCGCACAGATAGTTCGACGCGACGCCATGAACGGGGTGTCCGTTTTCGTCCTCGACGATGCGCTTGATGGTCAGCGCCACGTTGTTGAACCCGGGCCGAACGCGTCCTTCAGATGCCGGACAGACGCGGCATCACCTTCTCGCTGAACAGCCGCATCGAGTTCGCGGCGTCGTCGTAGCCGATCGTGTTGAAGTTGACCTGCATCGACGCGATCTCGAACTTGCCGATCGAGGCGCTGTAAGCCTTTATCGTCTCCACGATCTCGTCCGGCGTCCCGACCCAGGCGCCGCCTTTTTCGGTCTGCGTGTCGAAATTCTCGGCGTCGAGCTGGGCGATGATCTTGTCGTAATTCGGATAGGCCGCGGTCGACGTCCCGCCGTCGAGCCATGCCTTGGCGGAATTGACGAGCGATTTCAGGTACCGGTTCAGCGGCTCCTTCGCCTTCTCGACGGCAGTGTCGTGATCCTCGTCGCAGAACATGTGGAAGGCGAGCATCACGCGGCCGTCGCCGGGATGGCCGGCCGATTTATAAGCATCCCGGTAGGTGCCGAGCAGTTCCTTCATCTGGCCCCCGGCCAGCGGGATCGCCATGACCGAATGTCCCAGCCGGCCTGCCTTCTCGAACGACGCCGGCGTGGAAATCGCAGCCGTCCAGTAGGGAACGGGCTGCTGGACGGGTCTCGGCAGCGAGGTCACGTCCCTGAAGCTGTGGAACCTGCCCTCGCTCGTAGCCTTGTCCCGTTCGAGCAGCATCATGATCTGCTCGACGCCCTCGTCGAATCGCTCGACGCTCTCGTCTATGGATATGCCGAAGCGCTCGAACTCGTGCGGCAGGAAGGCACGCGCGAAGCCCAGCTCCAGTCGGCCGTTCGAGATACCGTCGATCATGCCCGCCTCGCCGGCGATCTTGAGCGGATTGTTGAACACCGGCAGCACGGCACCGGTCACCAACCGCGCGTTGCGGCTCCGCTGCGCGCAGGCCGACAGAAACACGATCGGGTTGGGGCTGTAGCCGCCATAGCTCTCGAAGTAATGCTCGACCGTGCGGACGTGCGTGTAACCGAGATCGTCGCACAGCGAGACGAGATCGAGACATTCGTTGAAATAGGTTCGCGCATCCTTCTCGTCGGGTCCGATGTCCGGAAAGAACTGAATGCCGAATTCCATAGCGCGTCTCCCTGATTGCCGCGGCGCGGGCGCCGTCGTCGCGAGCGAATTAGACCGTTCCTCTTGATCTGAATCAATGGGCGCACAGCGCACCTGCGCGAACGTGTCTCACCTGATCGCCGAGAGGAGTAGTGCGAATGTCCCGACGGGCAGAACCGCTGCACGACATCGCCCATCTCGGTCATGTCGAGCTCATGACGCCGAAGCCGGACGAAAGCCTGTGGTATTTCGCCGATATACTGGGAATGCAGAAGGTCCACGAAGAGAACCGGTCGGTCTATCTGCGCGGTTACTGCGACTACGCGTCGTCGACGCTCAAACTGACCGCGGCGGATGATGCGGGCGTCGGCGCGATCGCGTGGCGGACGACGAGCGAGGCGGCGCTCGACCGGCGCGCCGCGGCGATCGAGGCGGCGGGGCTCGGGCTTGGCTGGACCGAGGGCGATTACGGACACGGGCGAACCTACAACTTCCACGATCCCGACGGTCACCGGATGGAAATCTATTACGAGGAAGACCGCTACCGGCCGCCCGCGCACCTGAAATCGACCCTCAAGAATCTGCCGATGAAATATCCGTTGAGCGGCGTCGGCGTCCGCCGGACGGACCATCTCGCGCTTCTGTGCCGCGACGTCGCGAAGAACCGGCAATTCGCCGAGGATCTTCTGGGTCTGCAGTTGCGCGAGCAGGTCGTCTACGAGAACGGGACCAAGGAGATCGGCTCGTGGATGAGCTCGAACCAGGTCCATCACGAACTCGCCTACGTCCTCGACGTCGCGGGTAAAAGCGGCCGGCTCCACCATTTCTCGCTATGGGTCGACGAGAAGGACGAGGTCCTGCGGGCCGCGGACATCCTCTCCGAGAACGGCGTCTTCATCGAAACCGGCCCGGCCAAGCACAACAACTCGCAGGCCTTCTATCTCTATTCCTACGATCCGGGCGGCAATCGCGTCGAGATATATACCAGCGGCTTCTTCGTCTTCGCGCCCGATTTCGAACCCGTCGTCTGGGACGAAACGGCACGCGGTACGGGCGTCTACGAGGGCCGCGCGCTGCCGGAGAGCTTTTTCAACTACGCGACCCCGGCGATCGATTGACCGCTGCTCGATTCCGGGGGAGACGGCGCGACGCCGCATACAGCGTGGTGTATTGTTCCGATACGATCCGCAGCACGGGACAGCGCCATGACTTCCTCGCAACCTCAACGCATCACCTCGATCGAACAGCTCGAAGCGCTGTACGGCGCGCCGTCGGAACGCGCCCTGATCAAGGAAATCGACCACATCTCGGATCACTACCGCGCCTTTATCGAGGCTTCGCCCTTCGCGATCGTCGCGAGCGCAGGGCCGGAAGGCCTCGACTGCTCGCCGCGCGGCGATCCGGCCGGGTTCGTCCGCGTCGCCGATCCGAAGACCGTGCAGATGCCGGACCGGCGCGGCAACAACCGCGCGGACACGCTGCGCAACATCCTGCGCGATCCGCGTATCTCGCTGCTGTTCCTCATACCCGGCGTCGGCGAAACGCTGCGGATCAACGGACGGGCGGAAATCCTGATCGAGCCGGACCTGCTCGCCTCGTTCGCGGTCAACGGCAAGACGCCGCGCAGCGTGATTTCGACGACGGTCGATTCCGTCTATTTCCAGTGCCAGAAGGCGCTCGTACGCTCGCGCCTCTGGGATCCGGACGCCCGGGTCGAGCGCGGCGCGCTGCCGAGCGCGGGCGATATCCTGCAGGACCTGTCGGACGGCTCGTTCGACGGCGCCGGCTACGACGCGGGTTATGCGCAACTGATGAAGGAAACGATCTACTGAACCCCGCAATATCCAGGCCGGCCGGATGAAACTCTCCTTTCACGGCGCCGCCCGCGACGTCACCGGGTCGTGCTTTCTGCTGCAGGTCGGCAAGCGGCGAATTCTCGTCGATTGCGGGCTGTATCAGGGCGGCCGCGAGATCGACGAGATCAATTCGGCGCCGTTCGGCTTCGACCCGGCCGGCATCGATACGGTCCTGCTGACCCACGCGCACCTCGACCATTGCGGCCGGCTGCCGCTGCTGTACAAGCACGGCTTCCGCGGCCGCATCGTCGCGACCGACGCGACCCGCGAACTGGCGCGGCTTGCCCTGATGGACGCGGCATGGCTACAGGAAGAGGATGCGCGGCGATCGAATGCGCGCGGCCGCCGCAACCGGCGCGGCGGCACCGACCACGAGCCGCTCTATCGCGTCGTCGACGCGCTCCGGACGATGGACTATTTCGAGGCGCAGGCGCACTACGGCAAGCCGCTGGACCTCGGCGACGGGATCGAGGCCGTGTTTTACGACGCCGGTCATATTCTCGGTTCGTCGAGCATTGTCGTCACCGCCTCCACGGAAACGCGCGCCCGCCGCAGGATCGTCTTCTCAGGCGACCTCGGCAACAGGGGGCGGCCGCTCCTGGGTCCGCCGCAGGTGCCGCCGGATGCCGACTACGTGGTCATGGAATCGACGTACGGCGACCGCAAGCACCGCGACATCTCTGCGTCCAAGCGAGAGCTGTACGAGGCGATCCGCGACACGCTGGACCGCGGCGGCAACGTACTCATCCCGACGTTCGCCATGCAGCGGGCGCAGGAACTGATCGTCTATATCCGCGACGGCATCCGCGAGGGCGCGCTGCCGCCGCACTTGCCGGTGTTTCTGGATTCGCCGATGGCGGTTTCCGCGACCGAGATCTTCCGCCGCCACGCCGAGGCCTGCGAGCCGTCGACCGCCGAGATGCTGATCAAGGGCCGCGACCCGTTCCACCTGCCAAATCTTCGTTTCGTCCGCGAGGCGGCGGATTCGATGGCGCTCAACCGGGTCGACGGCGGCGCGGTCATCATGGCGGGTTCCGGCATGTGCACCGGCGGCCGCATCCGCCACCACCTGAAACACAATCTGTGGAAACGCCATGCCAGCGTCGTGTTCATCGGCTTCGCGGCGCCTGGCACGCTCGCCCGCAGGATCGTCGACGGCGCATCCTCGGTCCGGCTCTTCGGCCAGGAAATACAGGTCAACGCGCGAATCCACACGATCAACGGATTTTCGGCGCACGCCGACCGCCAGGAACTGCTGGAATGGCATGCCGCGACGGGCAAACCGAAACGGACTTTCCTGGTTCACGGCGACCCCGACCGTGGCATGGGTCAGCTCGCCTCGAAACTTCGGCGCAGCGGAAACAAGGTTTCGATGCCGCCGCTCGGCAAGGTCGAACGACTCGACTGACCCCGCAGATCAGAGCGTGTGATCGACGAGAATTTTCCCGCCGATGCCGATCAGCGCGAGCCCGCCGGCGAACTCGACGTAGCGCCCGGCCCATCTTCCGAAATGCCGGCCGACATAGATGCCGGCGAAAGACAGGACGAACGTCGTCGCGCCGATGATCGCGAGCGCGGCGAGAACCGACACGTTCAACACGCCGAATCCGAAACCGGCCACAAGCGAATCGATACTCGTGGCGATGGCGGCAAGCAGCAGCGCCGACAGCGTAAAGGCGGGCGTCCGCGCGTCGGGCGCCGCCGGATCGAAGACGATCCCCTCGTAAATCATCCGGAGGCCGAGGGCCGAGAGAATAGCGAAAGCGATCCAGTGATCGACACGTTCGACCGTGGGCTGGAACTCGACGCCTATCTGCCAGCCGACCAGCGGCATCAGTATCTGGGCGCCGGCGAAGACGGCGGCGGCGATCGACGCATGGGCGATTCCCGGCCTGTACGCCCGGCTGCCGCGGGCGACCGATGCGGCGAACGAATCGGCCGCGAGACCGAGCGCCAGCAGAAGCAGGCTGAGCAGGCTCATAC
>JAYQUR010000234.1:0-5926 GCA_038148075.1 Alphaproteobacteria bacterium
GTTCCCGCCCGGGACGGCGCCACAGGGAGGGAATAGTGTCGGCACCGCCGCCACAAGGAAGCAACAGCCGGGCGCATGGACGGGGACGGGGGGATCGGCGACGCCGGCCCAAGGGTTCCAACCGTGTTTTTGCCGCGCTCGACCTGGGCACGAATAACTGCCGCCTGCTGGTTGCGCGTCCTGTCAGGCACGGCTTCTCCGTCATCGACGGCTTTTCGCGGATCGTCCGCCTCGGCGAGGGGGTCGGAGAGGCCGGACGGCTTTCCGAAGCGGCGATGGACCGCACCATCGAGGCGCTGAAGGTCTGTGCGCGCAAGATGGCGCGCCGCCAGGTATCGGAAGCGCGATGCGTTGCGACCGAAGCTGCCCGGCTTGCCGAGAACAGGAACGATTTCGTCGCCCGCGTGCGCGAGGAAACGGGGATCGATCTCGAGGTCATCTCTTCGAAGGAAGAAGCCGAGCTGACTCTGACCGGATGCTTCTCCCTTCTCGATCCGACGCACGATCATGCGTTGCTGTTCGATGTCGGCGGCGGCAGCGCAGAGTTCGTCTGGGCCCGTATCGATCCCGATGGCGGCGCCGTCATAGAGGGGTGGACGTCGATGCCCTGCGGCGTCGTGGCGCTGACCGAACGGCACGGCAAGAACGACTTTTCACCGGACGAATACGAAGGCGTCGTGTCCGAGGTCATGGGATTGCTCGCGCCGTTCGACGCGAAGTTCGGGATCGCCGACCGGATCCGCGCCGGCAGCGTGCAGATGCTGGGCACGGCCGGTACGGTCACGACGATTGCCGGCGTAAACATGTCGCTGCCGCGCTACAACCGTTCCCGCGTCGACGGAACCTGGCTCGGGTTCGACGCTGTCCAGCGCATCAGCCGCGATCTCGCGGACAAATCCTACGAGGAGAGGGCCGCGCACCCCTGCATCGGCCATAACCGGGCGGACCTCGTCGTGGCAGGGTGCGCCGTGCTGGAGGCGGTCTGCCGAACATGGCCGGCCGGTCGTCTGCGCGTCGCCGACCGCGGCGTGCGCGAAGGCATCCTTTCCGTCATGGCCGGCCGCCAGCTGTTTCCCGGCGAGAGCGGCTCGGCCTCGGCGGCGGAGTAAGACAGGTCATGTCTCGGAAATCGGGCGCCGGCGGCGGGCGCGGCCGGTCGCCCGGCCGCAACATGTCCGTGCGCGTGAAGTCGGCGCGCGGCCGGAAGACGTCGTCGACGCGCTGGCTCCAGCGGCAGCTCAACGATCCCTACGTGCACGAGGCGCGCAAGCAGGGATTCCGCTCGCGCGCCGCGTTCAAGCTGATCCAGCTCGACGAAAAATACGGGATCTTCCGGCCCGGGCAACGCGTTGCCGACCTCGGCGCGGCGCCCGGCGGCTGGACGCAGGTTGCGGTCGAGCGCGTTCGGCCCGACGAGACGGGCGGCGCCGTTGTCGCCATCGACGTTCTCGAGATGGATGACGTGACGGGCGCCCGGACCATGCAGCTCGACATCTGCGATCCGGACGCGCCGCGCCGTTTGAAGGAAGCGCTGGGCGGCGAGGCGGACGTCGTGATCAGCGACATGGCCGCGCCGGTCACCGGCCATCGGTCCACCGACCACCTTAGAACGCTCGCACTCTGCGAGGAGGCGCATGCCTTCGCCCGCGAGGCGCTGGCGCCGGGCGGCACGCTGGTCGTCAAGGCGTTCGCGGGCGGCGCCCAGGCGGAGCTGACGAACGCCATCAAGCGGGACTTCCAGAAGGTGCGGACGGTCAAGCCGGAAGCCTCGCGCTCGGAGAGCCCGGAGACCTATATCGTGGCCACGGAATTCCGGGGCGAGGCGGACCCGGAATAGTCCCCTGAAAATTACCGGCCCGGCCTCCATTCCGTTTGGGATTCGAGTGCGCGTTCTATATATTTTGCCGCCATCCCGGCAACAGGTGGTGGCATGGAAATCCGCGACGCGCTGACATTCGACGATATACTTCTCGTACCCGCGGAATCCGCCGTCCTTCCCCACGAAGCAGAAACACGAACGCGTCTGACGCGCACCATCGAGCTCGGAATCCCTCTGGTTTCCGCGGCTATGGACACCGTCACCGAACACGGCATGGCGATCGCCATGGCGCAGGCCGGCGGGATCGGCGTCGTCCACAAGAACCTCGGCATTCAGGAGCAGGCCGACGAGGTCAGGTCGGTCAAGAAGTTCGAGTCCGGCATGGTCGTCAACCCGGTCACGATCACGCCGGACAAGACCCTCGCCGACGCGCTGTCGCTGATGGAACGCCACCGGATATCCGGCATTCCCGTCGTCGAGCGCGACGGCGGAAAGCTCGCCGGCATCCTGACGAACCGCGATGTGCGGTTCGCGGACAATCCGAACCAGCCGGTACGCGAACTGATGACGCACGAAAATCTGGTCACGGTCCGCGACGGCGTCGATATGGCCGAGGCGCGGCGGTTGCTGCACCAGCACCGGATCGAGAAGCTGCTCGTCGTCGACGACGAATTCAGGTGCATCGGACTCGTCACGGTCAAGGACATGGAAAAGGCCAAGCTGCACCCGAATGCGACGAAGGACGAAAAGGGCAGGCTTCGGGTCGCCGCTGCGACCGGCGTGGGCAAGGACGGTTTCGAACGGGCCGAGGCGCTTGTCGATGCCGAAGCCGACGTCGTGGTCGTCGATACCGCCCACGGCCATTCGCGCGGGGTGCTCGACGCGGTCGGACGGATCAAGCGGCTTTCCAACAGCGTTCAGGTCATCGCCGGCAATATTGCGACGCCGGAGGGCGCGAAGGCGCTCATCGATGCCGGCGCGGACGCGATCAAGATCGGGATCGGCCCCGGATCGATCTGCACGACGCGCGCCGTTACCGGCGTCGGCGTGCCGCAGTTCACGGCCGTTCTCGAGGCATCCGCGATCTGCCGCGAGGCCGACGTTCCCTGTATCGCCGACGGTGGCGTGCGCCTGTCGGGAGACCTTGCGAAGGCGATCGCGGCGGGCGCGGATTGCGTGATGATCGGATCGCTGCTCGCCGGTACGGACGAGAGCCCGGGCGAGGTTTTCCTCTATCAGGGCCGCTCCTACAAATCCTATCGCGGCATGGGCTCCCTCGGCGCCATGGCGCAGGGATCGGCCGATCGCTATTTCCAGCAAGAAGTCAGCGACTCGCTCAAGCTCGTGCCGGAGGGCATCGAGGGGCGCGTGCCCTACAAGGGTGCCGCCGGCGCGGTCCTCCACCAGTTGGTCGGCGGGCTTCGGGCGTCCATGGGTTATACCGGCAACCCGACGATCGGCGACATGCAGCGCAACTGCACCTTTCGCAGGGCGACGTCGGCGGGGTTCCGGGAAGGCCACGTGCACGACGTGTCGATCATGCGCGAGGCGCCGAATTACAGGCCACCGGAATAGGAGAGGGACATGGGCGATATCGCAATACGGCCCGCGGAAGCGCGGGATGCGGCGGCGATCGCCCGGATCCATGTCGAAAGCTGGCAATCCACCTACGCCGGCCTGCTCCCCGACGAAGTCCTCGTCGGTCTCGACAGCGCGCAGCATGAGGCGCGCTGGTGGCGGCACGTCCTTGGACGGTTTCGCCGCAATCATTCCGTTTATGTGGTCGAAGCGGCGAGCGAGGGCGTGGTCGGTTTTGCCAGCGCGGGACCGTCGCGACAGAGGGCGCTGCCCTATCGGGGCGAAGTCTATACGATCTATCTCCGCGACGATTATCATGGCCGCGGGATCGGCAAACAGCTTTTTGCCTCAGCTGTCGCGGGCGTCCAGGAGGCACGAGGCCCTTCGGTGATCGTGTGGTGTCTGAGCGCGAACCCTTCGCGCTATTTCTACGAACGTATGGGCGGTTCCCTCGTCGCCCGGCGGACGGGAAAGATCGGCGTCTCGCCGGTCGAGGAAGTCGGTTACGCATGGGCCGACGCGTCGGAGCTCGCCGTGTGGGGCAGGGCGTGAGGACAGGGAAAGAACGAACGACAGAATGACCGATCGCGTATTGATCCTCGATTTCGGATCCCAGGTGACACAGCTGATCGCCCGCCGCGTGCGGGAAAGCGGCGTCTATTGCGAAATCCATCCGTTCAACCGCGTGACGGGAGAGACTATCGCCGAATTCGGGCCCAAGGCGATCATCCTGTCCGGCGGCCCGGCGTCGGTGCTCGACATCGACACGCCGCGCGCGCCCGCGGAGGTGTTCGAAGCGGGCCTCCCCGTGCTCGGCATCTGCTACGGCCAGCAGACGATGGTCGAGCAGCTCGGCGGCAAGGTTCACACCTCGGACCACCGCGAATTCGGCCGTGCGATGCTCTCCGTGACGGAAGCATGCGACCTGTTCGAAGGCGTCTGGGCGCCCGGCGCCGAAGAGCAGGTATGGATGAGCCACGGCGACCGCGTCGAGAAGCTGCCGGACGGCTTCCGCGCCGTCGGTATCAGCGAAGGCGCGCCGTTCGCTGCGATCGCCGACGACGCGCGGCGATTCTACGGAGTCCAGTTCCACCCCGAAGTGGTGCACACGCCGCATGGCGCGCAACTTCTCCGGAACTTCACCCACGGCGTCGCCGGTTGCGGAGGCGACTGGACGATGTCGGCCTTCCGGGACCAGGAAATCGCCAAGGTGCGGGCTCAGGTCGGCGACGGGCGCGTCATCTGCGGGCTTTCGGGCGGCGTCGACTCGTCGGTCGTCGCGGTCCTGCTGCACGAGGCGATCGGCGACCAGCTGACCTGCGTGTTCGTCGATACCGGGATGATGCGGATAGGGGAGGCGGAGGAGGTCGTCGGGCTATTCCGCGATCACTACAATATCTCGCTGGTCCATCGCGAGGCCTCGGATCTATTTCTCGGCAAGCTCGACGGGGTCTCGGATCCCGAACGGAAGCGCAAGATCATCGGCTCGACCTTTATCGACGTGTTCGAGGAGGAGGCGAAGAAGGTCGGCGGCGCGGATTTCCTCGCCCAGGGAACGCTCTACCCGGATGTCATCGAGTCGGTGTCGTTCCGCGGCGGTCCGAGCGTCACGATCAAGTCGCATCACAATGTCGGCGGTCTGCCCGAACGGATGAACATGGCGCTTGTCGAACCGCTGCGCGAACTGTTCAAGGACGAAGTGCGCGCGCTCGGACGCGAGCTCGGCCTGCCCGACAGCTTCGTCGGCCGGCACCCGTTTCCGGGGCCCGGTCTCGCGATCCGCATTCCTGGCGAGATCACGCGCGAAAAGCTCGACGTGCTTCGCAAGGCCGACGCGATCTATCTCGAGGAAATCCGCAAGGCCGGGCTGTACGACGAGATCTGGCAGGCGTTCGCGGTCCTGCTGCCGGTCCAGACCGTGGGGGTGATGGGCGACGCGCGCACCTACGACCACGTCTGCGCGCTGCGCGCCGTCACCTCGACCGACGGCATGACGGCTGATTTCTATCCCTACGAGATGGCCTTTCTCGGCCGCACTGCAAACCGGATCATCAACGAGGTCCGGGGTATCAACCGGGTGGTCTACGACGTGACGTCGAAACCCCCCGGCACGATCGAGTGGGAGTAGGTGCGGTAATACTAACACATTGACAAACAACATAAAAAAATAAAAAAGAAACCATAAAACAACCATAAAACGGCGATCTAAGCCGTTGACAGAACTGACACTCAGCCATAATCCGTTAAATGCTGTGCACTATTGCTCTCAATAATGCACAGCAGCTCAAAAGTTTGAGTAGGAGGCAGTGGGGTGATTGGCAAAAAGCAGTTCTTTGACGATGAGAACGATGTCCCAATCTTCAACAATAGGAATGGGGCCTACGTCTTCAATCGCAATGGCTATTGGCAGTTTCGTGTTTGGCTAACTGCTGACAACAAATACCTTTTACGCAGCCTCAACACCCAAAACAGAGAAGTAGCTATCCAACGTGGTGAATGACCTGCCCCCCTTAACCGGATCCATAAGCT